>NZ_JAYGHE010000144.1:0-6218 GCF_034931145.1 Nostoc sp. UHCC 0252
ACGAAATTTTACAGCATTTTCTTCGCCTTGAGCCGCTACAGTCACATTATCCCATGAATTATCGACAATATAAGACCCAGAAAGAAATTCACCGTGCGCCTGACCTGCGTAAATAACGCTTTCAAGTTGTGCCTCTGACAACAAGCCTTGTGTGATAATGTTGCTAGGAAGATGCGGTTTATAAGTTGGTGGTGGTGGTGAGACAAGTGCTAGGGCTGCACTTTCGCAAAGCAGCGAGGGATGAGGCAAAGCGTCCTTGATTCGGATTCGCTGTGGGCGATAGGTTTCGTATAAAGTATCTTTGAGTCCATCATTTGCAGACCATTCGACGACTTCGTATTCCAGAATAACCACATCTGGAATTGAAGAAAGTGTTTCTGCTTGAGCTACCACAGAGCGTTTTGGCAATTGAACAACAATTGCCTTCGCAGCAGCTTTGACTTTTTCTGAGCGTTCCCACGAAGATCGTTCAGGCAACTGCTCAATCAACGCTAGCAGTTCGGGCAAGTCCAAAGTTTCGGGAATACAGGTGATGTCGCCGGGATTATCAGCCGGGACTTTATCAATTACCGTAATCCGGGTTTCCATCGTCGTCCCGTGTTTCGAGTACACTTTGCCGTTGACCCCAACAGACAGTAGAACTCGCGCAAAATCCTGCCACTTAAGGAAAGTCTCTCGCCAAGTAGGATTATTGGGAGAGAACCAGTTGGCTGTGATTGTTACCAGCCGCCCACCGTCAGCCAGTCTTTGCAATGCCGAGTTGATGTGGCTCTTAGTTGCGTCGGGGTTGCGACTGTTGATTTTGGGAGATGCGGAGAAAGGCGGATTCATCAGCACAACTGAGGGCTGAGTCTTGCCAGCTAAATAATCGTTGATTTGTTCGGCGTTGATCCCAAATAATGGCGTGCCAGGGAATAACCGTCGCAGAATCTTCGATCTATCGGGTGCAAGCTCGTTGAGCATCAGACTTGCACTGTACAGTTTAGCCATTTGTGCTAACAAACCAGTTCCGGCAGATGGCTCCAGCACCAAATCAGTAGCTTGTACAAATCCTGCTTTGGCTACCAGATAAGCAAGCGGCAAAGGGGTGGAGAATTGCTGAAGCTGTACTGACTCTTCACTGCGGCGAGTATGCGTCGGACAAAGGGCTGTTAATTCTTCTAATTGTTGCACAACCACTTGAGGTTGTTGTGATAAAATCTTAATTCCCAGATGACGCAGATATAATATTTGCGCTACTTCCACAGCTTCGTAAGCGTCTTTCCACTGCCACGCACCGGACGCAGCAGTGCCTAGAAAATAGCGATTCATCTGGGAAGAAACAGTTTTCGTAGAGAGAGGGCGATTATCTATTAAAACTTTTGCAAGCTCTTGGGCAACATTAATAACTGACTGCCCATAATCGATTACTGTTTGCAAATCGAATAAAGAACCTTGAGTGAAAAGTTGCTGTACCATTGCATCACTCACAATATTATTTTTTCACTTTTGCTATGGCGAAGCCTTTCTCTTATTAAGAATAAATGAGGCAATTGCCAAGAAGGGGAAATGGGGAAGGGGGAAAGGGCAAAGGGCATAGAATTTAGAACTTTTCCCCACAAGGTAGAAAACCCCTGCTTTTAAATACGGAGAACAAAAAAGAAGATTTTTGAGACGTGTAGTGCAAGAATAATCAGCGTCTTTATTTGAAACAAGAGCTTTTAAGTTACTGGTTCCTTTTCCCCTTCCCCTTTAACCTTTAACCTTCTTCATTAGCCTCATTTAAACTTTTGAACCTTCAGATATTTATTCTTCGGTGATCGGACGAGAATTAAAAAGCGAATTAAGCAGTTTTACGCGGTCTACCTGGCTTGCGCTTGCCTGAAGACTTTACATCAGCCTGTTTGTTTTTCAGTGACTTGTTGGCAGCATTGTTAGCTTTATTTGAACGAGTAGTACGTTTTGGTTGTGGTGAAACTTCTTTAACTGGAGGCAGTAATCTTAATGGACTTCTTTCAGAAGTAGGGGAAAGGGGAAGGGGTAAAGGGGAAAGGATGGAATTTTCTCTTTCTCTTTCCCTTTCCCCTTTACCCTTTAACCTTTCCCCTTCATTGCTTGTACGATAAACAACTTCATCCTCTAACATCCAAGGATCTGGCAATTTTTCAAAAGTCTGAACTTGTTGTGGTGTGATTCTTTCTGATACTGATGGAATTGTAGAAGCCGCTATATTTAGATTGCCAACCGAAACCACATTACTAGCATAAGCATCCGATACAAATAGTCCGTTAATGAACTGGAATATAACGAGAGTAACGAATGCCCAAAAGATGACTACGATTGTCAAAGTGAGCAGAGATTGCATATCCATGATTATTTCTCAACTAAGTATTTGTAATTTTCAATTAATTTACGCAAAGCGTCTTGGAGCCTTGTCCAAATGTGAAGCGAATTTGAACATATCCTCTCTTCAAGAGAGGACTTCACTCTAAATTTAGCGTAGCGTATTTTTATTTAATCCAACCAAATTTTTTATTATCTTAAAACTTAGTTACAAAATAAAGCATATTTTAGTATCTACCTATTTGAAGATTTAAAGTATTATATTTATAAATATATTTGACAAATATGAGTATTAGTCTAAGTCTATAATTAAGATTTGATTTATTAGCTAATTCCTGAAATCAAACATTTTACTCAAACGAAAAAAAGTATTCGTATGCCCAATCCAACTACGGACTTAGTTCGCTCCTACCTCAAAGAAATCGGACGCTACCCTCTGCTAACTCCTGAGCAAGAAATTACAAACGCTAGGCTTGTGCAGCAGATGATAACGATTGAGCAGCAACAGCAAGCGATCGCACTTAAACTTAACCGACAACCAACTGCAAGAGAATTAGCTATCTCGTTTGGGCAAAGCGAAGCTGAAGTAGAGTTAATCGTTCAACAAGGCCAAAAGGCTAAACAGAAAATGGTGACAGCGAACCTGCGGCTAGTGGTTTCTATTGCTAAGAAATACCAGAACCACAATTTAGAATTCCTCGATTTAATTCAGGAAGGTACACTAGGTTTGCAAAAAGGGGTAGAGAAGTTCGACCCTAACAAAGGCTACAAACTATCAACCTATGCTTATTGGTGGATTCGTCAGGAAATTACACGTGCAATTGCAGAAAAATCTCGTACTATTCGATTGCCAACTCATCTAACCGAAAGACTTAATAAAATTAAAAAAATACAGCGAGAAAGCTTTCAAAAGCTTGGTCGGTATGCTACTGTCACCGAAATTGCTGAAGAATTAAATTTAAAGCCTAACCAGGTTCGAGAATATCTCAGTGTCTCGAAGCAGCCAGTTTCTTTGGATTTGTGTGTGGGAGACAATCAAGACACTAAGCTATTGGATATCTTACCTGATGAGAGCATTTCCTCAGACGAACGGCTCACCAAGGAACTGTTGCGCCTTGATTTGAATAATCTGCTGGCATCCCTACCCCCTATACAACGAGAAATACTAACTCTACGTTTTGGGTTAGAGAATGATCATCAACTGAGCTTAACTCAAGTTGGCGATCGCCTTAACTTAAGTCGAGAACGAATTCGCCAGCTTGAACATAAAGCGCTCTCTATTCTTCGCCATCAAAAAAGTGATATTAAGGAGTATCTTAATTAGCAATGATTTCCACCTCTACTATCATCGCAGACGTAAAGGTAATATTTCCCCAAGGCAATTATCCTTGTTTTAATCATGAAGATGATGCTCTGGCTATACTATTAGTCAAAAACAAGAAACTATATTTATAAATAGCAACTTAAAAAACTAATCAATGTCCAGCAAAACTATTGAAGTCCGAGAGTACACCGTCAGAGCGCATAAGCGGGAAATTCACACCCGTGTTTTCAATTTTGTGTGTAAGCAATGCGAACAACCCACACAACGAGAAACCTTTGGGGTTCGACCTCTATATTGCGAGAAATGCCGTCCGCCTCAACCTCCCAAGCAATCGAAAGTAGTCCCTATAGGCAAGAGGAAACCCAGAGCGATGAACTATGAGAGTGGTAAAGACATAGCTGGATGATTTGTTGTCTCTTGGGTGAGTGAAGCAGTACGCTCATTCGCCCAACCTAATTCAAACTGGTAAAAGGTAACTCTAATGTTTGGAAGTTTAGAAGTCATTCAGGAGTTGCAAACTGTGCAAATAACTCTGCCCCTGTCAGGTCATTAGTTTCATTGGCGAAACAGTAATATTGGGGCTTTTCATCAATGAATACCTGATGATCGAAAACAAGACCTTCAGAACTATCGAATAGTCCAACGGGGATGAAATACTGGTTACTTTGTTTCAATTTGTAAAATAGATGGCTACCACACTGCTTACAGAATCCACGTTCTGCCCACTGTGACGATTGATAAAGCCCAATATTTTCTTCACCAGCCAAGCTGACATCACTTTTACAATCAACAGCTAACAGAGGCCCTCCGCCCCAATTGCGGCAGATACTACAATGACAGGCTCCCACACTTTTACTCATGCTAGTTGTAGAAAGACTTACTGCTCCACACAGGCAACTACCTTTTGCAATGCTTACGTTAGACATATTATTTTCTCTGACTCCATGCAGGCGCTCCAATTACTCACATTTTCCCCTATTTCATACTGGAAATGCCAAGAATATTAAGTAGTTCACTTTCGTGACTTTGCTCTTTTAAAGGTAAAAGCAAAGTTACGAAACAACTTTTACAATTTATTCTCTAGAAAGCTTGCTGAGAGACTATTTATAAAGTAAATCTTTAGAGAACAAGACGACGCAACATAATTCTGTACTTGACATTAGCGAGAAACGGGATATCAGATACGGGTTTTAGTTAACATAGAAATTCCCCTGACATTGCAAATCAACTATGCCCAAGACTTGGAATCTAAAAATAGATAACTATTTTCAAGCCAACCCCAATTGCATTATCGCCACAGCCCACGTAGACTCCTTCCCTATAGACCTGCCGCTAGAACCCAACATCCGGGAACCCAACCGTAAAAGCGCGACCTACAGACAAATCTTCGACTCACTAACGACCGAACCCGAAAAATTCTTCTCTCGTCACAGTGGAATCGTTCTGTCAGCGAATATTGCTAAACCTGTTAAGAACAAAACTGAGCTAGAACTGGAGATATTAGAAGCTAACGAAGGGGGTAGCGATGGCATTATCAACGGAGGGCACACAGTTTTAGCTTTTGAGCAAGCGAAAAATTACAAATATGACCTAACCGAAGCCAGAGTAAAAGTTACGATTCACATCGGGCTGACTGAAGAATCAGCCAAAGATATAGCCCTAGCAAGTAATACTACAACGCCAGTAGATTCTCGTTCCAAAGTCAACGCCAGGGGTGATTACAAATTCATCAAGCAGTACTTAGCCCAGTTAGAACATAAGGAAGAGAGAAAATTCCGCATTGCCTATTACCAAAACCAAAGCGGCGCTCCCAGAAATGCCCAGTGTAATGTCACCCATTTGCTGAAGCTCCTTTACTGCCTCGACAGAAATAAATACAACCCCGACGGCAATAAACGAACCAAACACCCAGCAGGGATGAGTCTTCCAAGTAACATCACAGATGCAGAAAGGGAAAGATTAACCGCCTTACTGCCTCTGTTAACTCATGCTCTGTGGATAGAGCAAAGACTTTATGAAATAATCCAAGACCATATCAGCAACCCCAGAAGAAAGGGTAGTAACGATTTAGCATCAATTGATATACGTAAAACGACGTTATTACCTGACAGTAAGTACTCTTTTGGGTTTGGTGCGCCAACTGACCTCGCACTACCGATAATTGCATCTTATCGGGTATTTTTGGACAAGGACTATAAATGGATTCTGCCGTTTAACGAATTTGCCGAAGATTTCCTGCAACACTTGTGGAATAACTATTTCCGTAAATACTTGGTGTCGGAGAAAACAGCAGGGAATACAGTCGGCACAAAAATCAGCCGCAATCAAGAGATTTGGGAAAGTTTGTACATTTCGGCGCAGAGTTATCTAAATCAGCACTTGGTTAAAATGGTCAACTCCAGTAAGTCAGAAGAACCGAAGGTGACACAAGGTACAAAAAGGCGTGTGCAAGCAGATAAGAAATGATGAAACCCTTAATAGGCAATAGTTAAAGCTAAAATTTCTTTAAATCTTTCACTGTCGGACCGTGTAAAACTTCCCCTTTGCAACTGAAACGTGAACCATGACAAGG
>NZ_JAYGHE010000145.1:0-6152 GCF_034931145.1 Nostoc sp. UHCC 0252
ACTACTGAAAATATTTGCGTAGGTAGGGAGTAGGGAGTAGGGAGTGGGGAGTAGTGAATTAACCTTTTCGAGATGTACGGATTTTTTCAGAAATCAAATAGGAGTCCTATAGCCGCTTCTGAATGGTTACTATTTGCAAAAAGAAGGTGGGGATATCTTAACCGAACGGTATTGTCCCCACTCGCTATCTCAAATTATTTTTCCTTATAACCCCCAGCGTAGGCAATTACGCAGATTGTTCTATATGATTTGTGAGTTCCATAAGCTACGCCAGACACTTTAAAAGCACCGTTAAAAATGTTTGTTCTATGACCGCGATCGGGCACGCCATCATCAATAATTAATTGCATGACGATATCTTGGGCAGTGTTTGGGCCATAGCTGATATTTTCACCTGCGGTTGTTTGCCATCTACCATAGCGGTTGATGCGAGTAAAAGGGTTGCTACCATCGCTACCATCATGACCTGTAGCGCCTTTTGGGCCTTGGTCTTTAACATGGTCTTTTGCCCCTAAAGACATACCTTTTGAGGCACTCAAAGCTCCTACAGGACGTGCAGATTTCAAAAATGCGATCGCTTCATCGACTGCTTTGACTCCTTCTTGAGTTCGCAGATAGGTATTATTAGAAATTTTGACTCGGTTCCCCTCAAAGCGTTTCCTATAGTTTTGCATAATCGGAATGTATGACTTGGGGTTTGTTCGTACCTTATTTGTTTCAATAATTACCTGTTGTTCTAGGGGTGAAAGATAACTCGCCTTTGCTAATAAAGTTGGACTAGTTTGTTGAACTACTGCTGGGTTAGAGTTTGCCACAGATGGACTAGATTGAAACAGTTGATTTGAACAACCTAAAATCAGGGTAACTGGCAAAAGTACCCAAAGTTTAATGCGATGCATTTATTACCTCACAATTTTTTATGGATTAATTTAGTGAATTAGAAGAAATAATAATTTTCAACACAGAGAAAAATTTGTAGACGCTTCTTTATTCGGAATTTTAGAAGCAGCTTGTTGTTAGACATCAGAATTTCAACCAGTTCTCTAATAAGAACGGAAATGAGTTTATCAAGAGTTATAGATCAATACAGTTCAGATCAGACCAAAACATTTGTAGAGACGGCGATTTATCGCGTCTCAAAAACCCAAAATTTTGCCAGCAGCTCTTAACTGAACCGTATTGAGTTATAGATAACGCTGCGATCGTCTTTGTTCCTGTTCCTTGAGTGTTAAAAAAGGATTACTTAATACCTGTTGTAACCTAGTTAACACTCAAACGTAAACTACAAAAAATATTTTTACTTTATTACGTCTGCTTCTAAGTACAATAATTTAGAACCTTGCCTAAATAAAATATAACGCAAATAAAAATTACACTTTCAGAAACCAACGTTGCCGATACATCAGAACACCAACAGCCCACCACAACAACACGGTGACTATGGCAAACAACAGAGAACCATTCAGAAGTCCCGCCCAAGATGCGAAAAAATTCTGGTAAATCCAATTGTAAGTACTGGGAGCGTCTTTACCAGTGCCGATAGTGGTTCTCACTAAGATTTTAATCAACAAAACAGATGGAACGAAAAGTGCGATCGCATTTAAGCCCATAATTTCAAAAGGTTTACTCCAGCGACGAATTAGCCGGACTTCGATGAGTTCATAACAAGCCGCTAGCAAAAGTAACGCCCAACCGCTAGTAAAGACTACATAAGAACTTGTCCACAGCTTTTTGTTGATGGGAAATGTCCACCCCCACGCCCAACCGATAATTAAACAACCAACACCAAATAATCCTAACCCGATGCTTGTCCGTGATTTTACAGGTTGGCTGCGTATCCATTGACCAGCAAAGTAGCCAGCGAGGACGTTTACTATCGCAGGAATAGTACTGAACAGTCCCTCTGGATCTCCCATAAATTTGAAACCATCACCTTTATATAGATGTGCTTTGGGAATAATCATCCGGTCAATATAAGCGCCAAAATTACCTTCTCGTGTCAGAACTCCCGCGCCATAATCGGGTACTGGTAGATACATCATCGTTAACCAGTAGCCAATAAGTATCACTCCTGCGAGTATCCATTGACCTTTGCGCGGAAGGTTGAGAACTATCAAGGAAGCCAACAGATAGCTAATGCTGATGCGCTGCAACACTCCCATTATGCGGATGCTACTCAAATCAAAAGTCCAAACACCTTGATTCCAAAAGCCATTTAGTAGCAATCCCAAGGCGAAGAGAATGGCGGCGCGGCGTAAGATGCGCCAGTAAATAGCTGAGGTTGGTTTGTTGTCTTCGGTGTACTTTGACAACGAGAAAGTCATCGCTACACCAATAATGAAGAGAAAGAAGGGGAATACCAAATCAGTTGGTGTGCAACCGTGCCAATCGGCGTGAGCTAAGGGAGGATATACATTATCTGCGACTCCCGCCATATTGACGAGAATCATAGCAGCGATCGTAATGCCGCGAAAAACATCAAGTGAAGTCAGACGCATAAGTGGTTAAACATAATGTCATTGCGAATGTAGCGAAGCGAAATGACTGTAATTAATTTTGTGTGGTTACTTAAGGGGAATTTTTTCTTTGATGAGTATCTAAGTTACTCCGCCTCATGCAGCTAATCAAGCAAAATTTATATACTCGGATACAAGGTAAAATTTTGTTAAGTAATTACCACCATTTATTATGCCAGTCAAAGTTGGAGATACTGCTCCTAATTTCACTCTACCTGCTCAAAACGGCTCAACAGTTAGCCTCCAAGATTTTCGCGGCACAAAAGCTGTTGTCCTATATTTTTATCCCAAGGATGACACACCTGGATGCACGACTGAATCGTGCGCCTTTCGCGATCAGTATGAAGTGTTTAAAAGTGCTGGCGCTGAAGTTGTTGGCGTGAGTGCTGACTCCAGCGAATCTCACCAAAAATTTGCTGCGAAATATAATCTACCTTTTACTTTGTTAACTGACAAAGGCGACCAAGTACGGAAGCTATATGGCGCAACAGCAGCCTTTGGCTTATTCCCTGGTCGCGTTACTTACGTCATTGACCAACAAGGAGTTGTGCAATACGTGTTTGATTCAATGTTTAACTTTAAAGGTCATGTTGAAGAAGCATTGAAAAGTTTGCAACAGATTGCGAAATAGGGAATTGGGAATTGGGAATCGGGAATTGGGAATTGGGAACTGGGAACTGGGAATTGGGAATTGGGGAGAATAACATTACCTCTTTCCCCCCCTGCTCCCTGCCCCCTGCTCCCTTGCTTCTTCCCCATTCCCTATTTAGAATGCAACTTTTCCGGCATGGCAGTATTAGTGTGGCTTGACTTGCCATTCTTGCCGTTTGTATGACCGTTAGCATTGCGGGGATGGATTACACCATAACCGCCGTGGTTACGTTCGTAAATTACATTAATCTCTCCAGTTTCAGAATTGCGGAACATATAAAAGTCGTGTCCCACGAGTTGCAGTTGTTCCAAGGCTTCTCCAAGGGTCATCGGTGGCATGGAAAAGTATTTGGTGCGGACGACTTCGTTGGGCAATTCGGGGGTGCGATCGCCAATTAAATCTGGAACTACCGACTCTGCAACAACTACTTCTGCTGGTTGAGACTGAGTTTTCTGATCTTGAAGACGTTCTTTGTATTTCCGCAATTGACGGGCAATCTTATCTGCAACTAAATCAATGCTGGCATATAGATTTTCGCTGCTTTCCTCGGCACGGATAACGCTACCATTAGCGTAAATAGTTACTTCGGCTGCTTGTCTAGTATTAATTCGGGGATTACGGGCTACGCTCAGATGGACATCAACTTCATTTGTAAGGCTCTGAAAGTGACTAACTGCTTTTTCAATCTTTTGATGTACATATTCCCGAATCGCATCGGTGATTTCAATATTTTTGCCGTGGATGACAAGCTTCATGTAAACTCTCCCACTAAATATTTGATGTGTGAATTTGCTTTGTATGAAAAGAAATTGCGGTAAAGTTTATTACTCCCGCCAAAACAAATTGTGAACTGTTTCTATCTACTGTTGGTAAGCTATCTCTAAGCTTACTGCATCTAAGTTTCTGCTCATTATAACTTTGATTTTCCTCCTCATCTCTGCGCTAATATCCAATTGGATTTCCACATAGAACTATTTGGTGAGGAAATTTGAGCAGTAGCTCCATTAAAACAACGCTTACAGAACTTTTGATAGTTGCTCCTTCTGTGTCCGGTTCAGGTTTACTCGCTGTCGATCAACAACACGAGTATTTGTCGAAGTCGATCTTGTTTATATTTCAAACAAGATTATTAGAGTCATCAGCCAGTGCATCTTTCTTATTGTCTTGGCATGATGCTTATTGCAGAGAATTCCTCCTAAAACCTATTGAGGTTGTATATTCAAGCTAGCACTTTGTATTTTCTAATGCATGTTCCCTTGACTTTCCTTTAAAATCCTTTGCAAATCTTGACACTTTTTGACTCCAATCCTGTAAATCGCAATATATTTTGTTCCTAATACTAGTTGACTTTCGGCATGATCCATAGTATAGAATCACACAGTGGCCGTTGTTTGCTGTATAACCAAGGATTAATGCCTTACTTAGATGCTCATGGATGGCAGCGATCGCTCCTCAATGAGCGTATCCATGACCCTAGTCTAGATGACGTGTTAATTTTGCTAGAACATCCACCCGTTTACACTCTGGGGCAAGGAAGCAACTCAGACTTTCTCAAATTTGATATTGACAAGGGTCAATATGATGTACATCGAGTTGAACGAGGTGGCGAAGTTACTTACCATTGTCCTGGTCAACTAGTCGGGTATCCGATTTTAAATTTGCAACGTTATCGTAAAGACCTGCATTGGTATCTACGCCAACTCGAAGAAGTAATAATTCGCGTATTAGCAGTTTATGGGTTGCAGGGAGAAAGAATTCCGGCTTTTACTGGTGTTTGGTTACAGGGTCGAAAAGTTGCGGCTATTGGGATTAAAGTCAGCCGTTGGATTACCATGCACGGCTTTGCATTAAATGTCTGTCCAGACATGACAGGCTTTGAGCGCATTGTACCCTGCGGTATTTCTGATAAACCTGTAGGCAGTTTAGCCGAATGGATTCCAGGTATTACTTGCGAGGAAGTGCGCTTTTATGTAGCACAGTGCTTTGCTGAAGTCTTTCGCGTGGAATTAGTCGAGTTGAAATCTTAGAGGGTGTTTAAAAAGTCTAATTTATTACTCACCGAGTGACTGGAAGTCACGGCTACACAGTCAAAACCCACCTCCGTGGATTAAAACCATTGATTTTCTCTTGGTCTACGGAGGTGGACTTTGTTTGCGTAGTAGCGTTCGCCCTTGGCGTGCCGGAGGCATCATTTTATTCGCCTAAAACTTTTCAAACAACCTCTTAAGGATTTGTCCGGTCTGAGTAAATTCAGCTTGTAATTATGTAACAAATACTATAGCAGTCCTATTTAAATTATGAGACACTTATGAAAGTAACCCATATTTAATAGTATCGAAATACTTATTTAGCTACGGTTGGCAAAGCTAAAAACTGATTATTTACAAATTTTTATACTAAATTTTTACAGCTGTCAAGCACAACTTTGCGCGTGAATTACTCAAATAATTTCCAGGTATATGCCCCATCGTTAACGTCTCTGAGAGAACGTGATTGGACAGCTTTGATAGAACTATTTGATAGAGACGACGGTGATGAAATTGAAGCCGACATTGACAGTAGTTTGGTTTGGCTGATACCTGAGCCTTGTTGGGAAGACGATCCCTTTGATTTCTTGCGCGAGTATCTTTGAATAGAGACGCGATTCATCGCGTCTGTACAAGAGTTGGGAGTGCAGAGTTGATTTTTAATAGGAAAGGCGATCGCCAGCAGGTGTCAGCACAGCACCGTGACGGACTCTAGCAAATAAAGGCACACCTAATTCTTCTAAGGTAGCGATCGCAGGCTGGGAAAGCTACAATTCTAAGGCTGCTTCACTAAAGTTACCACGATCTGCTACTGCAACTATGGCTCGAAGTTGGGAGAATTTCATTGTTAATTGACGAGAACAAGGGTATATATCCTGATTTAATTGTGGCAAAAAGGTCATATTAGTAATTTTTTTATCTATAAATCCAAAAGTGTTGAATGTTAAGAAAAATCCG
>NZ_JAYGHE010000146.1:0-5862 GCF_034931145.1 Nostoc sp. UHCC 0252
GCTTAGTAGCGGTAGCGTCTTGTCAAATTGGATTGGAGACAGAAGCTTTTTCTCTAGTGGTAAAACTGTTAATATTTTCTCAAATCCGAGCGAAAGTGATCGGGAGCAAAATACGTTTGTGGATTTATCAGTGATGAGCAGAAAACGTAGTGAGTCCTTTAATGAAGTTGCAGAAATCTATGATGCAGCACGCCCTAGTTATCCATCTCAATTGATTGAAGATGTAATTGAGATGGCTAATCTTCCAGATTCAGCTTCAATTTTAGATATTGGAACAGGGACAGGTAAGGGAACTGTTCCATTTGCTGAAAAGGGCTATGCTATCTGCTGTTTAGAGCCAGGTGAAAGACTGATTGCAATAGCATCTCAAAATATGCGTTTATATCCAAAGGTGACATTTGAGACAGTTACTTTAGAGGATTGGAATTTACGCCCAAAAGCCTTTGATTTAGCAATATCTGCTCAAGCCTTTCATTGGGTAAATCGTGAAAAAGGGTATCCAAAAGTTGCACAAGCTTTAAAACAAAAAGGTTATATTGCGTTTTTTTGGAATTTCTCTATTTTACCCGATACTTCCATATTTCAGGCACTCAAAAAAACGTTTCAAAAATATGTACCTACAATATCTAATGCTAAACCATCCTCAGTTGAATCACTAATAAAAAAAAGAGAAACCTGGATATTAAATAGTTTTTGTTTCAAAAATTTAGTGGTCAAACAATATCCTTGGTCTATTGATTATGATGCAGAGCGATATCTAGGTCTTCTGAAAACTCAAACTGCTTATCAAGAATTTACTGAAACTAAAAAGCAAGATTTTTCTGATGCTATTATACAGATATTAAATGCTCACGGGGGATATGTTACCAAACCCTATTTATCGGTTCTTTTCTTTGCTCAAAAAATTTAAATAAGCCCTTTAATTCTAAATAAAACTCAATATCGAGTGTGGGTTACAACTCATTTCAAACCCGATAGGGAAAAACTACGGGTTTCAACCTAGATGAGATTCATCTAGTCACCCCAAATGCAATACTCTCCGTCAAATAATCAAGCATTAGCGGTTGTTTTACCCATGTCTTGAAGAGGGTATTTTCTAGAATACGCCCAAACAGTATTTTGTTGTGGTACCTCTGGCGTAGTGGTTTTTTGATAATTGGTCTATGAAATTTTTTAATGAGTTTTATATTTGGTAGTGCTTTAAGGCTGCAAAATATAAAAAGCAATGAAAAACCCCCATCCTTCATACAGGTTGGGGGCATAAATAAAAACTCTATATTTCCATGATGACACAATTCAATATTTGTTCGACTGCTGTCAGCCTAGAGGTGGGGCAATGAACAAACCACCATCTAGACGCAAGAAAGTTATCCCTGGGGCATCTGAGGAACCAAAGCTAGCAACCGACTCTGCTGCCGAAAATACTTCTGAGCAAGATAACCCAGCCTCAGCAACGATTACGGTGACGGCTGTTGAAGTAACAGAGTTGACCCAGGAAGAACAAAGCTTACGCCTGCATTTAGAACACCGTGTGGAGAGAGCATTTTTGGAGGCTGGTCAAGCGCTGATGGAGTTGAGGGACAGACGGTTGTACCGTTCCACGCACCGGACTTTTGAGGAATATTGCCGCGATCGCTTCAATTATAGTCGTGATGCAGCGTACTTGAAGATTTCGGCTACTGTGGTTTATGAGAATCTCCAAAAGTTTTTGCCGACCAATGGTCGGCAAATTCCAATGCCGACCAACGAACGACAATTGCGTTTTTTGGCGAAAGCCGAGTTGGAACCTGCTGTGCAAGCAGATGTTTGGCAGCAGGCAGTAGAGCAAGCTGGCAATAAGATTCCATCCGGTCGGATCGTGAAAGACGTAGTGGACAGGATACGCGAAAGTCCGAAAGTACCCAATCCTTACAATATTGGTGAAATATGCATTCTTCTGCCCAAAGATAACCCAGACTTGAGAGGTAAAGCAGGTTATTGGGGCGTGGTAACTCATGCTGGAGACTATAGCTGTACAGTCCAGACATGGGACGGCGACTACACCGTAAAAATCGAACACCTGAAATCACTGGAATTGCTTGATGAAGATTGCCAATTCATGCAGCAGTTATGTTTGAGGTTACGGCAGTTGCATCAAGTAACCAACCGTGACGAGGCTGTGGATTGGCTGTTGCAGTGGTTAGGGAAACAAGCTAAACCTTATTTATCTTCGTTGCAAGCAAAATTGCTGGCGTTTGTGGAACGGGAGTACAAAATCGAGTGGAGGCAACAGAGATGATGGTGCAGCTAGAAAACAATAATTTAATGCAACAAAGCTCACTAAACTCGTTTAGTTTCCAATATTTCTCGCCACAATTCAAATTCAGGACAATTGCACCAAATGGTAACGAACCCATCAAAAAGCTCAGTTTCTGAATTTTGAACTCCCCTTGGGAGAACTTGGATCAAGATAGGAATATCCAAATCACATTTCCAATTTTCTATTTCTTTTTGAAGTTGGGCAATAGTGTCTTGATGAAATCCTCGGTCGTTGTTGGAACATTGAACAAGTAAACATGTATTCTCAGAATCTTTGACTCGTTTGATCGAGAAATTAATCTGCGTCCACATTGATTGGACTTCATTAAAAATATTAGGCAAACCATAGTGATTGCCTAATATTGCCTTTCTGCGTTTCGATTCACCCATAAGTCCCCCTCAGCAATACAAATTTTGACAAGGATGATGAAGAAGATAAGGAATCTTCTAACGACGAGTAACCCTCTGGGGGTTATTAACTACTAATACTATTGTAACGATAAATCAAGGATTTCAAGTATTTTGCAGTTGCAAGGATTGGGGATTTTACCAAACCGTATCTGTCATCATTGCAAGCTTTGCTGCTGGTGGCTGTTGAGAGAGAGTACAACCTGGTTTGTCAGCAGCAGAAGTGATGAATTTATTGAGTGTCAAAGCAGCTTGAAAGTTCAAAATTTTAAATCAAATCGGGTAGGTGTTAGTGATTGGAGAACTTTTCACCCAGACATTATGGTTGTGATAAAAATCACCACGCTGTTCTAGTGTAAACCCACCCAACAATAATCCTAACCATACTTCTACCATCGGCATTTGCAACACACGTTGCAGTTTAACTAAAGAAATCTCATCTTTGACATTTATCAGGTAGTTAGCGATCGCACCCTGCCATTTTTCCACATCCTCATCTGATGCCAAATTGCGGACATCTTCTAAACTCGTCACCTCATCAAGCATTGCCAAAACATTCGCTTTTTCAACAGGTGCTGCTACAGAATCACCCGACTCAGTAGGAGATGAAAATTGGTGTGGGCCATGTGGTCTAAAGGTTTGTGGTGTTTGCGGTTCAATTAAATCATCTAAATCTAGGTGCATTGTTGTCCGCACCAGACCAGCAAAGAGATCGGTGCTAACAATTGGCCCCAAAAGACTATTGCGATGGGCTACGCCCCGCCGTAGGCGATCGCGGGTATCTTGCAACAGCGCTTCGGCACGAGACTTAAGAATATCTGCAATCTGACTGAAGGCAAGTGCTGCGGTTAATAACTGTGCCTCCAAAGGTAATTTTTCAAGCTCCCCATCCAAACAATCCCACATAGCATCAAGGGAAGAAGTTGGTGGAGATTCAGACAACTCATCTAATACATCCCAGATGGTTAATTGGTGGTATGTGGTCATAATAATTCGTAATTTCTAATTCGTAATTATTGCCCCAGAGGATTTATCCGGGGGCTTGAATAAAGTTGCTATGCGTTTTCTCTTTCTTCATAACTGATCTTGGAGCTTGTCCCCTCAATGATTTAATTATTAATTAACTCCTAATTAATTACGAATTACGAATTACGAATTGTTCGGTCATCTCTAAGATTGTGGATGCAGGGGACAAGGACGCACTGGACAATGTGTTGGTGCAATCTCGAACAGCTCCTTATATTGATATAGTGAAACACTGTATTGTTTTGCAAAAGCCTGCAATACCTGATCTGTATAGGCGCGGATCTTGCCAGCCGTTAGCCCAAAACAGTGAATTGGTTCTAAGCGACAAATAGGCTGTTGTCCTAGCCAAAGTTCTGCCGACATAGCGTGTAATGGTTTATCCCCTGGTTCTTTATATAGATACAACACTGCAAAATATGTTGCTGGCGGTTCGACTGCGATTGCATCAATTTGTGCCGAATCATCTTTACTTTTGTTGCGGTAAAACGAACGGCGATTGTGACAAACCTTTGGATTCCAGCAGCCATCACCTTCTGGCCCATGCAGCACCTTAGCCTTAGCTGCGGGTAGTTTGGCGCATAACTGACATTTAGGATCTAACGGCTTGGGCATCGTTTAGTCTATTGATTCCTCGGTAACATACTTCCACATCTATAGCGCAGTTTGGGTATGCGAGTGTGTCACTCGCTTCGCTCGAATTCAAAATTATCAATTCAAAATTCAAGCATTTTTACCCCAATCATAAATGCAGGGGCACAGAACAACAAGTTTATAAATCTTTATCTCCATAAATGAATTTAGGGGTAAGTAAGCTGAATTAATTAATTCAAAATTACTGAGCTATTCTTCAATTTTGAATTTTGAATTTTGAATTGTTTCGGTCACTTTTTGTTGTATCTACTAAAATCTGGTTGCGGATAAAATTGTTCTATACGTTTTTCTACTGTCTTACGTAGTTTTTTCCGACAAATAGGACAGTTCGTAAACATATTGGAAGCATCTGAACAACTAATTGTTTGACCACATAAACTTAATACATGAACTTGTTCATGCACTAATTCTGGTACAAAGTGAATAATTTTTTCAGAATTAGACATAGTTTATATTTCCTTAATTCAACGTACCACTCTAGCCGATAAACATCCTCTACTGTTCTGCCTCCTCACCGATTGCCCGATAATAAGCTGCGATCGCAGCTTGTTGTTCGCCACGAAGTGTATATCGTCGAAAAGCTCTGTCACTATGATGCCCAGTGAGTTTGCGGGCATGAGTTGGATCAAGACCTAGTAATATTAAATCCGTAGCATAGGTATGTCGAAAGGAGTGAGGATGCAAATCTTCAATTTGAGTTAATTCACCGATTTTTTCTACAGCGAAGTAAATACCGTAATAACTCAAGCGTTCACCTTTGTATGAAGCATGGTGTGAAATCATCAGTGGGGAGTCGCTGGTCAAAACCTCTCCTTGCTGGTGGCGCAATTGTAAATACTCTGCCAAAACTTCCCGACTTTCTTTTCGCAGTGGAACTAAGCGTGGTTCATTGGTTTTGGTGTCTGGTAAAAACAGCAGCTTGCCATCAAATGAGCCAACATTTAGCTGTACAACTTCCCCTGCCCGGAGTCCATGACTGAGAATGTGAACCAGTGCTGTATCCCGTTGCTTTGTTTCTCCCAGCAATTCCAACGCTGACCAAACCTGTTCCATCTGTTCTGGGGTTAAACTCTGGGCTGGTGGTAGTGGCACTTTTTCCAGTTTTATCCCCAGTGTAGGATTAGTAGCAATAATTTCAGGATACGTGTAACACATCCATTTGAAAAAGCTTTTGAGTGCCGCAATTCCGGCATTGATGCTGCTTTTTGAAAGCGGTTTACCTGCGTCAGTCCGTATTTCATCACGGAGATATTCTTTATATAGCGCAAGGTGACGTGGACGCAGTTCATGATAATGTAGCTCACTCCAAGCCAAAAACCTTTTGAGTTCGCGTTCGTAGAGTTTGCGGCTGTTGGGTGCGAGATTGTTGCTACGTAAAAATTCCAGAACTTTTACCCACCGAATATCGGTTGGTGGACTTCTAGTTTCTCCTGGCTGTGTGAAATGTAGAGCTTCACGATCAAGGGGAATGAGTTTGAT
>NZ_JAYGHE010000147.1:0-5481 GCF_034931145.1 Nostoc sp. UHCC 0252
CAAGGCCCCCCTGTTTGTCCCTGGTTTGAGCCGACTTGGAATTGGCTAAATGTGCCGTTTGCACTGTTCAACCCGTTTTTTTACCTTGCATTCATAATTTCTGTAGGTGTGCAAGTAATCGAAGCCCACGCCCTACGTGGTAAGAACCCAGATTCAGCTAGGCGGGAACTTCAAGACCACATGGTTTATGACCTTGAAACCAAGCCTAGTGGCAAGATTGACTTAGTAGGCCAACTCTGGGCGGATTACAAAACCGCAGGTACACGCGATCGCTCTAGCGCAGGGCTGGTTGTGATTGCGGTTTGGGTGTTCGATATTGTCACCACCTTTGCGGCTCGTAACCCATTTGAATTTACAGCCCCATTCATGATTTTGGGCTGTATTTTGTTTAACATCGGCACAATGATGGCGGGTGAAATTGGGTTCGCTATTTGGCGACTGACAAAGGATTAGAACGGAAACCGCCCAAGAAACCAATCACTGTAAAAAAGGGCGGCAACGTTTCACCAAGGGAGGCATTTATGCAAGGTAACGATATCCCAAAAATTACAACTAAAGAAACTGAACATTTACGCGAATCATATCCTAGCTTGTCTCACTTGGAAGCCGGAAATATTGCCCAATGGCTGCAAGAGAGAAAAGATGGATTATTTGAAATGGCACGGGCATCTGAGAATGAAGCAGATATGACCCGTGTACTTGGTTTGTTGGCTTCTGGGATCGGAGCGGTTTGTTATGCGGTGAACCCTTTGGCGCTAGTTGGTGGTTTAATCGGTGGTGCTGCGTGGTTATGGTTTGTTGTCGAACATTCCAACAGAACCAAGGAGATTGCCCCCTTGCCTTTTGTGCGTGGTAATTTTGTAGACGCTCTAGCTCGTGCTGGGGATTATGATGCGAGGAGTAATTATCAAGCAGATCATCTTGCCAATACCGTTAAATTCCTGGAGCGACAATCAGCAGAAGAGTACACCTTTCTTCATGCTGAGTTTGAAAATATTGTCCAATATTTAACCCAAGTTGAACCAGGAAAACGTTTTTACGCTTATCGCTGGATGTTTGGCTGGTTTAGCAAGCTTAAGGGTCGTCAGCTACCGACTTATGAAAGCATGGCTCTCCATTTACAGAATGTGACAATTGACAGCCGAGTGAATCGGTCTGAGATAAGTGCCATCGCACAGGCTCAAGCCCAGTTACCACCGACCGTAGATATCAAACAGTTTCAATCGCCACAGGTAGATATTGGGAAGATGAACCAAGCTGCGGAGCTTTCTAGACCGACAGAGTTACAACCATCTTCCTCTGATGAGCTTGCACCAGAAACTTTAATTAATCTTCCTCTGACTAATAGGGCAAACGCACTCATCACTGCTTTAACGAAAAGTGGATTCCAAGTAGAGAATATGATGAGTTCTCAAGTCATTGCGATCGCTGGTACTCAGCGAGGTGGCAAGGGAACCTTAGCAGCAATCTTGGCAACATTATCAACAGCACTTGACCCCGGATTGAACACCCAATACTTTACTGCTGGGGTGGACGTTTACCCCTTTGCCTGCAACTTGACTTCTGCCCTTAAATACCCGGATATTGATGCAGATGGGGCTGATCAACTCGTCGCTCGTGATTTATTGAAATTTCTTAAAGGCTTAGATGGAAGCGAACCTTACTCCCATAAAAATTTACTGCTAGTAATTGATGAAGCCATGCGGTTGCTGTCATTGTTAGAGGAGAGCGATCGCACTTGGGCGATTCAATATTTACTTTCTCGCTTCGCCAAGTGTGGCGGTACATTAATCATTGTGTTGCATGGCTCGAACCTAACTTCTGTGGTTGGGAAGGCCACAGCAGGGCTGGCAGACACCTTTAAGCTATCAATTAACTTCATTGGCTGTGTAGCTCAGTCTGTCAGCGCTGGTGGTCTACGCAAAATGAATGTTGCTAGTGGAGAATATTTCAAAGCCAACCCTAATAACTTTGGAGAACCTGTTATTGGTGGCAACTTGGGCATGATTCCCGAATGGCTAAAGACCCACAAACACCCAGGCAATGGGCAACCAGATCCAGCTAGAACATTACTTCAGTTCTTCCCGGAATTAGTTCAACAGCATGAAAGGGCAGTCATACCCAGAGGGGAGAAAATTGCTCCATCAGACGCAGTTAATCATCTGGAGTCCATTTTTTCAAAGCCTTATCAAGAACTGGAATTTCTGGAAGTAGAAGAAAATAGTATTTCTGAGGCTGATTTGGAACAGATTGTGGCGATCGTTGCAGCTACTGCTAGTCCTCCAACTTCTTTTGCTGCTATCAGAAACAGCCGCAAGTGGGGCGACGATAAAAAGAGTGTTCTTTACTTGAGAAATGCCCTATCACAATTAATTGACACTAACCGATTGTGCGGAAATGAAAAAGATGGTTTCAGTGTAATTAATGTTAATTAGTAATATTGGTCACACTTCCTGTTGAGTTCCTGTTGAGTTCCGGTCGAGTTCCGGTATTCTTACATCTCCAGGTACGGATAAAAATAGGGTCTTTTTATTTTTTCAGCAAGATTTAAATTTTTTCTAAACATTTTCTGGAATGTACGGGTATGGGAAATTTAAAAATGAGCGACAAATTAACCACAGCATTACAAAAATTAGCCATAAGTCCAGTTAAAGCAGACAGGCTGGCTATTTATAGATTGGAAAAAGAATACGGCGCTTCTTTATCAGAACTTACCAATGAGCTTGAAGATTATGCCATCGTTCACCAATCTATTCAAGACCAAAGAGCTAAACCCAAAAATCAGTTGATTATCGTTTGCTGCTATGGCTGTCTTTGGGGCGCAGTTATTGGAATTGCGACGTTGTTTATCAAGCCTAGCGTTACTGTAGCGGCGATTGGGTTGGGTTTTACGGCTGGGGTGTCTGGAAAATTGCTGGTTCAAAAAGAGGAATAAGTTGAAGTTGGCAACGTCTGCCGTAGGAATCGCACTTATCCTAATATTTTCTCAATTTCTTTTAGGATCTCAGCTAAAAAAGGAGCATCTGATTTAACTATATTATCCTCACTCCCATCATGTTTATGATGAGGGAAAGTAGTCAGATTTAATTTTCGGTGATGTTCAGTATTGTCATAGCGAAAAATTAGATTATTCTCTGAATTCATATATTGATAGCTATACATTTTTCTATCAAGAGATATTTCAACATAAACAAATTCCCTCAAATGCAGCAAGGAGTTATCTTTAAATTCGAGTTTGGCTCTGATAAAACCTTCATACATTCCTCTTTTTTCATTTTCTATATGAAATATTTTAACTATCTCGGAGGATTCAATTAAAAGCCGAATTTCCTGAAAATAATCTTCAATCAACAAAATCAATCTCCTCTATAGATTCTTTTGTTTGTTGTAAATGTGCCAACATTCGAGCTTCTCCAATCCACTCATCAAAGTCAAAATTATGGGATAATTCATCATTATTAAACTGAGTGATAAATTCTTCAGTCGATAATTTATATTTGGTTTCAAATTCCTGAATCCTTTCTTCTGTTCTTTTGATTCCTGCTGTCACACTCTGTAATCTTTCTGACAAAGCACTTTGAATAATGCGTTTGAGGGAATCTGGATCTTTTGACCGGAGTTTGAGTTCAGCCATTATTTTTCCTCTCTTGCTACCTTGAATGAGCAGTTGTTATTGTATATGAAAATGGGAAAGAATCTGTGAGCAATAGCACTTTTTCGATTTCACTAGTTAGGCTATCAATTAAAACAGTTATCAGTTATCAGTTAAAACCCAAGGACTTTACGACTTGACTGATAACTGTTTACTGTTAAAAGCCATCGCCTATCTAAAATGAATCTTTTATAGTAAACTTATACTATTATTTCTTATCTGCTTGCAAACGCCTTTTTCTACCTTGTGTCACCTTCGGTTCTTCTGACTTACTGGAGTTAACCATTTGCATCAAGTGCTGATTTAGATAACTTTGCGCTGAGATATACAAACTTTCCCAAATCTCTTGATTGCGGCTGATTTTTGTACCGACTGTATTCCCTGCTGTTTTCTCCGACACCAAGTATTTACGGAAATAGTTATTCCACAGGTGTTGGAGGAAATCTTCGGCGAATTCGTTAAACGGCAGAATCCATTTATATTCCTTGTCTAGAAATACCCGATAGGATGCGATTATCGGTAATGCGAGGTCAGTTGGCGCACCAAACCCGAAAGAATATTTGCTGTCCGGCAATAACGTAGTTTTACGTATATCAATTGATGCTAAATCGTTAGCACCCTTTCTTCTGGGGTTGCTGATATGGTCTTGGATTATTTCATAGAGTCTTTGCTCTATCCACAGAGCATGAGTCAAGAGAGGCAGTAAGGCGGTTAACCGCTCCCTTTCTGCGTCTGTGATGTTACTTGGAAGACTCATCCCTGCTGGGTGTTTGGTTCGTTTATTGCCATCGGGGTTATATTTATTTCTATCAAGGCAGTAAAGGAGCTTGAGCAAATGAGTGACATTGCACTGGGCATTTCTGGGAGCGCCACTTTGATTCTGGTAATAGGCGATGCGAAATTTCCTATCTTCTTTCTGTTCTAACTGAGCTAAGTACTGCTTGATGAATTTGTAATCACCCCTAGCGTTGACTTTGGAACGAGAATCTACTGGCGTTGTGGTGTTGGAGGCCAGGGCTATATCTTTGGCTGATTCTTCACTCAATCCGATGTGAATCGTAACTTTTACCCTGGCTTCGGTTAAATTGTAGTTGTAATTTTTAGCTTGCTCAAAAGCTAAAACTGTATGCCCCCCGTTGATAATACCGTCGCTACCGCCCTCGTTAGCTTCTAAGACTTCTAGCTCCAGTTCAGTTTTGTTCTTGACAGGTTTAACAATATTAGCTGACAGAACGATTCCACTGTGGCGAGAGAAGAATTTTTCGGGTTCGGTTGTCAGTGAGTCGAAAACTTGTCTGTAGGTCGCGCTTTTGCGGTTTGGTTCGCGGATGTTCGGTTCTAGCGGCAGGTCTATCGGGAACGAGTCTACATGGGCGGTGGCGATAATGCAATTGGGGTTGGCTTGAAAATAGTTATCTATTTTTAGATTCCAAGTCTTGGGCATAGTTTATTTGAGTTAAATTCGTCTTAGGCTTATGGAGTCAGGAATAGGGAAATTGGGCGATGCTCAATTTCATTGCTGGGTATCGGTTGTGGGCGACTGGTAAATTTGACGCAATTGTGAGACAGTACTCGCTGCATCTATGCCCTCCAAAATGGCTTCTAGCACACTTACATCTTGGATAGATTCGATTTCAGGTAATAAATTTTGACCAGTTTCTCCAAATTTGAGCTTTAATCCCAAGGCTATACCTTTCAACAAAGCTTCAAGCTTACCTTTTTCAATACCACTACGTTCAAAAGAAGTAACATACTGCATACGTTGCTCTGCCTCCAATTGTTCTACTTCATGCTGAAATTCTCGCTCTAAATCTTGAGGGAGTGTCAAT
>NZ_JAYGHE010000148.1:0-5241 GCF_034931145.1 Nostoc sp. UHCC 0252
AAAATCACGCCAACTGGAAGAAAAATAATCTTGAAGCAATTCACGAGAGTTGCCACGATTACAAACACATGAGCAAAAGCGCAAGCTAAGAACATCGGAAGCTGGGTGCGGTGAAAGTCGCACGCCCAGATTTAACAGAGAGGTGCCCCGGATAATACTGGGCATCGACTCTACCGAGGTCGTTGGCGGTCTCACTGCCTACGAGCTTAAAAAGTTCGAGCAGGAGCGCAGCGAGATTTACATCTACGATCTAGCTGTAGCCGCCGCACACCGACGGCAGGGGATCGCAACGGCATTAATTCAGAAGCTGAAGGAAGTAGCAGCAGCTTATGGAGCTTATGTCATTTTCGTCCAGGCGGATATTGGTGACGATCCAGCCATTAAACTTTATACAAAGCTGGGCGCTCGTGAAGACGTGTTGCATTTTGATATAGCAGTTAATAGCGGCAATGACAATGCCTAACCTGATCTGGGTAGTGGCTTTTCGAGAAGAGCATAAGGGTTAATTAGCTAGTGGTATTTGAAGATTTGTTGATGGCACTGGGCAAAGCAAATGTATCGATAGTGAAAGAGAGCGACCCAACTCTTGAAAATTTGCGGTTACTAGATAAAGTTTGGACGTGGGTTGTTGGTGTGCCTCAAACCCCAAGATATGATTTCAGCCTCCAATCTGATTGAAGACCGCAACAACATGGGCAAAATTCTGCTCAAGATTTAATCTGATTGTCGATGTAAACATCAATAGAGAGCTAGAGAAGGGTATCTTCTAGGGTATCAAGATAGGTTTGTAATGGCTTAGATATTAAAACAAATCCTATGTCAACTTGGTTTTGAGAGGAATGGCACTAAGAAAAGCCGAAACGCTTGTGTATTAAGCAGTTTGGAACTGCTTTCGTAATTCGTGCCGAGGTTTGGTCATTAAGGGATAAGCTTTCGGGCGGCGTTTACGAACTCGTGGTTCGTTTCTAGCAGGACGGTCAGGAACAGCCTTGTGAGCGATAACTTTGAGTAAAGTACGATAAATTTTAAGACGTTTTGTTGAAGTTGCGGCTAATAATTCGGGAATAAAGTTATTTAAATGATGGCGAGTACCTTGCAGTGATAGGCGTAACGGAGGAGTAGTGTAACTAGTACCTGCCGACCACATCAAACCGCGAAGTAGATTGTAAGCAAGTAAATAAACGTAAATTTCTTTACGTACCATTGAGGGAGTTTTACAGCGCAAAATATCCATCCCCAGAGTAGTTTTAAGATGTCTTAAATCTAGTTCAACGTCCCAACGTTTACCATAAAGCCCAACAATATCTAGAGTAGAATAAACTGTTGTATCTAAGAGGGTAGTAATTAAGCTAACTCGTTCAGTGCGAAAGCCAGGAACAACAATATAATAATATATCTCTCGTACAGTTATGGTTGGGGGTAAAGCATTAAAGTCATCTTTATTCAATCCCTGTGGGCATTTTTTAGGTTTATGCCAAGTTACTAACTTGTCACTTGATCCAATTATTTTACCTTTTCGCATTGTGGTTTTTCGGGCTTGGTGTTTCCTAAAAAGTGCATCACAATTTCTATTTTTGATAGAAACCAAATCAGCATAAGCGCAAAATGCTCTATCTCCTAAAAGGATATCTAATGGATTAAGAAACTGATATAATTTTCTGGCTAATTTAATATCATGTGTGTTCAGAACATCTATGCACAGCGCAATAGCGGCTCCAGTAGCTAAACTGAATATCACACCGATTTTTGCAATTGGGAATCCACATCCAGATGCTTGAGTAGAGGGCTGAGGGTAGCATGATTGATTATCTGGAGTATCTGGCATCGATACCGTAGACCCATCTATTACCAATACATTTCTCCCACACCATAAATGCTCTATTTCTACCTTTTGTTCTAAGCTTTTCCCAACCTGACTAAAAAGGGTTTCTAAAAATTCTTCTGGTAATCTAGACCTAGCTTGACAATAAGCACTCGTGTCAGATGATGGAATTTCTACACCAATTTCAGCCAAATAAGCAATGACTTTGCTTACTGCATTATGACAACTCTTATCAGCATCTAAAACTTGAGATAAAAACGCCCAAAGCGTTACTATTGGATCAAATAATCGCCTATAGTATCTAATTTTTAGCTCCGAGAGTGCTTGTTCAATTACAGATGATGGTAATAGTTCTTTAAAGGGTAGTCCCAAACTTTGGCTGAATTTATCCTTGAGAATTTGTACTCGTAGTGTCACAGTAGTATTTATGATGTTGGCTTGCTCGTATCAAAGAAAGTATTTCATGAACGAGTAAGCTTTTCCTACCTAAAATTTTTTTGGACAACTCCCACATCTTTGCACTGTCTAGAGTCAAGCACGGTGTAGTTTACCGCCGTAGGTATCTCAACAAGGCGGGCGGTTACGCCGACAGCAAACTTGATTAGCGATCGCAACACTTCATCAAGGACAATCGCCTGCCCCGTCCCGATACTGTTTATAGCTTTAAAAACTGTAGCGATTACCCTGTATAGCTTAGAGCTTTTCTTAGTGCCATTCGGTTTTGAGAGTAATATTTGTAGGTTTTAGTTATAAATTTAACGTGCCGTTCTGGTGAAAGCCCAGCTTGGCCTGCTTCTGCTATGTATTCTTCCATGATGTCGCTGTGATCCGCGTCAATGTCGCCACGAGCAAAAACACAGATCATATCTGTTTCTTTTTCTAATTTTTCTTTTCCTGTACTGGCAAATATGTACTCGATTGTGTTAATAATATTGCGGCAGTCAGTACGAAGATTCTTTAGCTGTAGTGTGTTTTCCTCTGTGCAGTCTGCTCCAGATTTACTTTCCAGCGCGATTTTATCTTGGAGGGTAAACAATTTATTCTTGACTTCTTCGAGCCGCCACGATAAGTTTTCAATCGATTCTGTTGAATAATCCATGTTTTTATTTTAGCTCAAACCTTCAATCCATTGCTGGGAGCAGATTGCTACCCCCTGCCGCCGTTAGCTAGAGCTTCAGTTTGGGTGTGAAAACTCGTTTTATCAAGCGATCGGTCAAATACTGTGAGCTTTTCCCGCAAACCTATTCCCCAGACTACAAGGAAAGTGAAAAATGCTTATTAAGTCCAGCTTCAGTCACTGTAAGCATTTCTTGTCTTTGAGGGTTGTCATCACCAGGGGTATAGACATTAGCTAGACCCCTCTCGTCTTCATCGAAAGAACCTAACGCATCCACTTGGGTTCTTAATTTCAAGAATTACACAGACATCGGCAGCGACCCATTTTGGTTTTTCTGGTGTACCAACGAATCGGACTTGTTGAGACTCAAACACGAAAACTGATAAATCCGACATAAATTCAATTCTCCTTAATTGTTACCCAGTCAGATAAAACAGCGATACAGCAAGCGGTTAAGGTTGCTCTTCTTAAGGTTTTACTTTCATGTTTAGCGATGTAACCGCCCTCTAATTCATTCTGCTCAAAAGAAACTCCAATTACGTCAAAAAGCTTGTTAGCAACATCAAGAGAAATAGATTTAGCCCACGCCATGTTTACTCCAATGAATCCAAGAGTTCAGCTAAACAATTAAAACCAATTTTCAACACTTCGACTTATTCCCCTTTTTGAACCAGTAATTTTCCAGACACCCCAGCCGTAAAACCCAACCCAATTGCCGCCACAGTAACGCTGGGCTTAATAAATAACGTCGCAATTCCGATAACTGCGCCCCAAAGACAGCCATAGCAGCAAACGATAATCAACTGATTTTTGGGTTTAGCTCTTTGGTCTTGAATAGATTGGTGAACGATGGCATAATCTTCAAGCTCATTGGTAATTTCTAGTAAAGAAGCACCGTACTGTTTTTCTAGGCGTTCGATAGCCAGCCTGTCTGCCTTAATTGGGCTGATAGCTAGTTTTTGCAATGCTGTGGTTAATTTATCACTCATTTTTAAATTTTCCATACCCGCACATTCCAGAAAATGTTTAGAAAAAATTTAAATCTTGCTGGAAAAATATAAAGACCCTATTCTTCATCCGTACTTGGAGATGTAAGAATACCGGAACTTGACCGGAACTCAACAGGAACTGTGACGAATGTTACTGGTTAACGTTAATAACGCTGAAGCCATCTTTTTCATTTCCGCACAATCGGTTAGTGTCAATCAATTGTGACAAGGCATTCCTCAAGTAAAGAACACTCTTTTTCTCTTCGCCCCACTTGCGGCTGTTTCTGATAGCAGCAAAAGAAGTTGGAGGGCTAGTAGTAGCTGCAACGATCGCCACAATCTGTTCTAAATCAGCCTCAGAAATACTACTCTCTTCTACTTCCAGAAATTCCACTTCTTGATAAGGCTTTGAAAAAATGGACTCTAGATGATTAACTGCATCTGATGGAGCAATCTTCTCCCCTCTGGGTATGACTGCCCTTTCATGCTCTTGAACTAATTCCGGGAAGAACTGAAGTAATGTTCTAGCTGGATCTGGTTGCCCATTGCCTGGGTGTTTGTGGGTCTTTAGCCATTCGGGAATCATGCCCAAGTTGCCACCAATAACAGGTTCTCCAAAGTTATTAGGGTTGGCTTTGAAATATTCTCCACTAGCGACATTCATTTTGCGTAGACCACCAGCGCTAACCGCTTGAGCTACACAACCAATAAAGTTAACCGATTGCTTAAAGGTATCTGCCAGCCCAGCCGTAGCTTTACCGACTACGCTTGTCAGGTTAGAGCCATGCAAGACGATAATTAATGTACCACCAGACTTAGCGAAGCGAGAAAGTAAATATTGAATCGCCCAGGTGCGATCGCTCTCCTCCAACAATGACAGCAACCGCATTGCCTCATCAATTACTAGCAGTAAATTTTTATGGGAGTAAGGTTCGCTTCCATCTAAACCCTTAAGAAATTTCAATAAATCACGAGCGACTAGTTGATCAGCCCCATCCGCATCAATATCCGGGTACTTAAGGGCAGAGGTTAAGTTGCAGGCAAAGGGGTAAACGTCCACCCCAGCTGTAAAGTATTGGGTGTTCAATCCGGGATCAAGTGCAGTAGATAATGTTGCCAAGATTGCTGCTAAGGTTCCCTTGCCACCTCGCTGAGTACCAGCGATCGCAATGACTTGAGAACTCATCATATTCTCTACTTGGAATCCACTTTTCGTTAAAGCAGCGATCAGTGCGTTTGCCCTATTAGTCAGAGGGATATTAATTATAGTCTCTGGTACAAGCCCATCAGAGGAAGATGGTTGTAACTCTGTA
>NZ_JAYGHE010000149.1:0-5221 GCF_034931145.1 Nostoc sp. UHCC 0252
ATATTGTCCATTTTGCAAGCAGCGTATTTCTATGCTTGGTTCGTAAGGGTCGTAGGTTACGTAGGTGGGAACTTGGAGAATCTTTTCGTAATAATAGAGTTTACCGTAGGGCGGAGTTGAACGGACTGATAGTTCTCCACCTTCTGTGTCTGAGAGAAATTCCATCACTACAGCCACAGCAGCGCCTTCTAAATTCGGGGTATAGCTGCGACGAACTACATTTGCTCCTACAGACTGCACTTGAGGAACATAAAACCAGTCTGGGGCTTTGACAACGATTTTTTTGTTGACTGTGGCTACAAGTCCAAAATTAGAGCCAATCAGCATTTGAGGTTGGATGCGTCCTGTGCTTCCCAAAGCATCGGTAAGGGCAGCAGCGATCGCAGGTTGTTGAATATTTTCCACTGGATCGTCTGGTAAAATGAAGTCGGCTGGCAGTGCTTCCCAAGTAACAATTGGTTCTTTCTGGATGGGGTTAACTTGTAGAACCATAAAATTACTCCTAATATCCATGCACAGTATATAGTTATTTTTAACAAATCTTCAGCCAGCATCGCTTTTAATCTTGGAGGTAAAAACAATCTTGGTGTTGACTACAGTTTTTAGCAATCGCTAGCATTAAAAAAATATAAAATTTTATCCATAATATTAGCAATGTATTATACTCCTCATATTATTTTGTTAAATTTAGCTCAAAAATTGATATGGAGTTTTTAATCGCTTGGGGTGTTGCTAACGCTGTAGGTTTTACTTTTAAACCGATTATAGAAACACTTGCAAATTTGGCTACAGATGTTTTAGAAGACTACGTTAAAACTTTCTTTGGTGTCTGGATTAAAGATAAATTGGATTTAGCTAAAGAAATATCTTTAAAAAATGCTTTTGGGAAAGCTCAGAAAGAATTTTTAGGCTTGGTGCAGCAAGAATTAGAAGATCAAGACATCGAAGTAAATGAATTTGAGAATTATCTACCTGATTTAGAAACTTTTATTCTGAACGCACAAGTTCTTGAACAACTGGGCAAACCTTTTCAAAAATCCTTGGGGGTTAATACATCGGAAGCTGATAATTCAACTATTGATGCTGGAATATTAATAAAAGCTTGGAATAATCTTAATTTAAAAACTTTACCAGCAGATTTTAATTGGCAGCAGCTTATCAAACGATATGTAAAAAAAATCGATTATATCTTACAAGATTCTGACGAATTAAGGAAACTATTAGATTCACAAAATCTGTCAAGAATGCGAGAAAGTTTAGAACAACTTACCCCTGTTTTACCAGATTTTGATTTCCGTCGTTATAAATCAGGGTTGCTTGGTGCTTATAGTAAACTCAGGCTGGAGAGTTTGGACACTAGCGGATGTAATTACAGCCTCGATTTATGGAATATATTTATATGGCAAAATGTGTGTGAGCAGTTAGTAGAATCAGCAACTAACGTTTCAGTTTCGTATATACTTAATGACTCGGAAAAAAATTATAAGTACACTGTTATATTAGGAAATCCGGGTTCTGGTAAATCTACTCTAGCCCAATATAGGGCATTGGAATGGGCAAAAATTCCAACCAATTCTTTAGACTTACAAGAATTACCCTTATTGATTGAATTACGCAACTATATTGAAAATCGTAAAAATTCGCAATGCCACAATTTTTTGGAGTATTTCGAGAGAGCAAGTGGTGTACTTGGCGGAACTCTTAATCAAAAAGAATTAGAACAATGGCTGAAAACTCAGCAAACAATGGTGATATTTGATGGCTTGGATGAGGTACTCGATCCAGGAGAAAGAGAAAATGTGGTTATTGATATCATTAACTTTATTACAACCTATGACAAAGCACGAGTTTTAGTTACATCTAGAGTAGTTGGTTACGAACAGCAGCGTCATCGATTTAGAGATGCAAATTTTCGTCACTTTATGTTGCAAGATTTAGACCAGGAGCAAATTGAGAGATTTATTAATCAATGGCATAAATTAGCTTTTGCAGATCAACATGAAGGAAATACAAAACGCGATCGCTTGTTAAAGTGTATCGAAAGTTCTCGCACATTTAGAGAATTAGCGGGTAATCCTCTGCTGCTGACAATGATGGCAATTTTGAACCGACATGAGGAACTACCAAGGGATAGAGCAACTCTTTATGAACATGCATCAGAGGTGTTATTGCACAAGTGGGATGCAGAGAGAAAATATTTACCAGATCAGAGCAGATTAGAATATTACGACAAAAAAGAAATGTTGCGTCAAATTGCTTACAAAATGCAATCAGATGCAAATTTTATCGGCAATAGTTTAGTTATCAGTAAAAAGGCGTTAGAAACAATTCTGACTGAATATCTAAAAGCTAAAGAAGTTAATGAACCTTATTTGCAAGCTAAGTCATTACGCGAACAGCTAACAAATCGTAGTTTTATATTGTGTTTTCTCGGAGGAGATACTTATGGCTTTGTGCATCGAACTTTTTTAGAATATTTTTGTGCTTCGCATTTTATTTGCGAATATGAACATGAACGTACTATATCTTTGGATGAACTGAAACAAAGAGTTTTTGTTCAACGATGGACAGATGCGGCTTGGCGTGAGGTGATCATTTTAATTACTGGCAAAATTCATCAAAAGTTTGCTGCGGAACTTATAGATTGTTTAGCAGAACAGAATGGACAAGAACATGGTTTTGAGAATTTATTGCTTGCAGCAGAATGTCTGCAAAATCTGAGAACTCGTTCTTTGATTAGAGAAACAGACAAAACACTCCTTGACAAAATTAAAAATTTGGTTGAAGCTCAACCAGAGGTTACAGATGAAGTGCGTAAAAGGGCTGTTGGGGTTATTAAAGATACTTGGAAAGATGACTCAGAAACATTACTGTGGCTTGAAGCCTTAGCTCAGTAAAATAGAGTTAGAGATATGGAGTTGGGCTATTGATGCTAGACTGGCTAGTTGTTTGGGGAGTCACGAATGCATTCGGGTTTGTCTTTAAGACTCTCCTAGAGAAATTGGCGCGAGAAGATTTAAAAAAATATACCCAAAAATTTTTCGATCAAATTCTGCTAAATTTTCCCTCCGGTGTAGGAATTCGACAGAAAGAAAGGTTAGAAATTGTTTTTGGTCAAGCTTTGAAAGAATTTTTGTTACAGGTGCAGCAGCAATTAGAAGATGCAGAGTTGTCTGAAGCAGAACTGAAGCAGTATATTGACTCGTTGCAGCAGTTTATTCATCAAGAAACTGCACTATTGGAATTAGGAAAGCCATTTTTACCAGATGCGATACCCGATGCTAATACTTTAACTGCAATTTGGGATGAATTAAAATTACGTCCGCTACCTGCTGATTTTAACTGGCAAAGTTTAATCAGACGGTATACTAAAAAAATTAAGGCAATTCTGCGAGAATCGGATGAATTAGATTTCATCCTAGATGCTCAAAATATCGCAGTCATCCAGCAAAATATCGAAGAAATTGCTGGGATTGTACCTGATTTTGACTTGATGCGTTATCGTGCAGAAATTCAAAAAGTTTATGGACATTTGAGGCTCGATTCCTTTGATACTTCAGGTTACAGTTACAGCTTAAAGTTATGGAATATGTTTGTAGCTCAAAATGTGCGTGAGGTGAATGAAGCTTTACCACAAGTTTATGAGTTACCCAAAGAACATCGGGAACGACTTCAAAGAAGCGGACAACTCGAAGAAGATTTTGATATTCAGCCAGAAATTTTAGAACAATACAAAAGGTCTTACGCTCAACAATCTAGCCGCTCTGTATTAGAAGTAATTGACGAACCACAGGCTGGCAAACACTTAGTAATTTTAGGCGACCCTGGTTCTGGTAAGTCTAGTTTATTGCAATATTTAACACTGCAATGGGCAGAAACTCCAATTCAGGACATATCATCATTACCAATTCCCTTGTTGATTGAACTCCGCACTTATGTACGAAGTCGAGATAATCAAGAATGCCGGGATTTTCTAGAGTTTTTTCAGCAAGGAAGCGGGTTTCTTTGTTCTTTGAACCAATATCAACTTGATACTTTGCTCAAAACTGGCAAGGCATTTGTAATGTTTGATGGGTTAGATGAGGTATTTGAACCAAGTAAACGAGAAGAAGCTATTACAGATATTATTAGTTTCACTCATAACTATCCCTTCGTACGAGTGCTAGTGACTTCTCGCGTCATTGGTTATCAGCCTCAAAGATTGCGAGATATTAGTTTTCGGCATTTTATGCTGCAAGATTTAGAACTAGAACAGATTCAGGAGTTTATTAACCGTTGGCACAATTTTGCTTTTAGTGACTCCCTAGAAAAGCAAAGAAAAAAAGAACGCTTAGAAAGAGCAATTCAGGATTATCCAGCAATTCGTCAACTTGCTGTTAATCCTTTGCTGCTAACAATGATGGCAATTCTCAATCGCAATCAAGAACTACCAAGAGATAGATCAGAACTCTATAGCCAAGCGTCACGAGTGCTATTACAGCAATGGGATTTAGAAAAACTTTTGATTCAGGTAGAATCGGCGACTATTGATTATAAAGATAAACAAGGGATGTTACGTCAAGTTGCTTACAGGATGCAAACCAGTGAAAAAGGTTTAGCAGGCAACTTGATTAATAAGGATGATTTAGAAAACATTTTAATTGACTATTTATATAGTATAGAAGTTCATCAAGGACAAAAAATAGCGCAGTTGATAATTGAGCAACTCCGAGAGCGCAATTTTATTTTATGTTTCTTGGGTGCAGATTACTATGCTTTTGTGCATCGGACATTTTTAGAATATTTCTGTGCTTGGGAGTATGTCTGGCAGTTTGAGAAAGAACGCAGTATTACAATTGAGTTTCTGAAAAGTGAAGTTTTTGGTCAACACTGGGAAGATGAAACTTGGCATGAGGTATTGCGGCTAATTGCCGGAATGATTGATGCGAAATTTGTTGGTGAAATTCTTGATTACTTAATGGTGCAAGATGGTGAAGAGGAAAAATTTATCAACTTGTTTTTAGCGGCTAAGTGTCTTGCAGAAGTGAGAAATCGCTCTGTGATTGCATTGGTAGCTAATAAATTGCTTAACAAACTCAAAGACTTAACTAAATATGACCTCTGGTACTATTACTCCTTCTTTGATGACGAAGAAACTAAGTTAGTTAAGGAAGTTCGCACTCAAGCAGTTGCAACAGTTGCCGCAATTTGGAAAGATAACAGCGATACCTTATACTGGCTT
>NZ_JAYGHE010000150.1:0-5085 GCF_034931145.1 Nostoc sp. UHCC 0252
TCTTCAAGTGCGTCGATTAACTAGGGTAGCGCTAGCTTGGTCAACAGGCATCAGCACGACTTCATTAATATTGACGTGGGGCGATCGCGTCACGCAGAAAAATATCACATCAGCCACATCATCTGCTGTCAGGGGTGTAACTCCTTGGTAAACTTTTTTGGCGCGTTCAGCATCTCCGTGAAAGCGCACCTCGCTAAATTCCGTTTCTACCATACCAGGATCAACGGAAGTTACACGTACCCGCGTTCCCAAAAGGTCTTGTTTTAAACCTTCAGAAATTGCTCTGACAGCAGCTTTGGTTGCACAGTAGACATTTCCACCGGGATAAGTTTGATGTCCAGCAATAGAACCTAAATTTACTACATGACCGCGATCGCGGCTCACCATTCCTGGAACAACATAGCGGGAAACGTAAAGTAAACCCTTAACGTTAGTATCAATCATGTCTTCCCAATCTTGAAAGCTGCCTTCGTGCAACTTGTCTAAACCACGACTTAGACCAGCATTATTAATGAGAATGTCGATGTTAGACCAGTCAGACGGTAAGTTAGAAATAGCAGATTCCACAGCGTTGCGATCGCGCACATCTAGCTCTAACAAATGAATTTCAATACCAAATTCTTTAATGAGAGCATCTGCTAGCTGCTGCAAACGTTCCAGCCGTCGTGCCGCTAAGATCAGTTTTGCACCCGCACCAGCGAAGATTCTCGCACAAGCAGTACCAATACCACTACTTGCACCAGTGATCAAAATAATCTGATTTTGTAGGGAAGTCACGTCGCTTCGCTCCGAATTCAAAATTCAAAATTCAAAATTAATAATCCCCATAAATAAATTCAGGGGCTTGTCATCACTGAAGCATCGCTCTATGTTTTCGTTGCTTCAAGAAGGTTTGACCATATTTTTAGTACGCTAGCGGTAGCGTACTAACTCTTAACTACTTCTTCACCACTTGCAGGCGCTGAGTAACCATCGTCATCCCATTACCTCGGAGAATGACAGCAGAAACCCATTGGCTACCAGGGGTAGATGGTGCTTGTCCTGTTTTAAACAGTCCGCCAGATGTTAGTAATTGCAAATCTACAGATGTGGGGTTGAGAAACTTATCTGCTTTGATGGGTTCCTCTAGCGCCGTTCCTAGTAGGAAATCATCACCAAGTGGTTCTTGAACGATCGCATCAACACTATACCTCTGACCAACTTGTACCTGCTGGGGTAATTTAAAATCAACTTGGGGCGGCTTGCTACCAGAGGTAAGTACGGTGCGTTCTGCCAAAATGTCTTGGCGGACAATTTTACCGCTTTCAATGCGCTGACGCGATTTAATCGTGGCATTGAGAGCCGCATTATTCCCACTACCGGAAGGTGAGCCAGTTATCTTTGTTTCAGTTTCAGCAATAATCCCATTGCCTTCAGATTTTGAAGATAACAGTTTGGTACTATATTGCAATTTGGGATATCTTTGCCAAAGTGAAACCAAAGACTTTTCCAGGGTTTGGAGGTTTAATCCATCTCCATGAGCGAAAGAGGGGCTGTAGAATTGCAACACCCCTTTAACATCGCCCCGACTAGCGGCTGCATCAACTTGTGCCAACAGATTTTTTAGATTGGTTGTACCAACTTGGGCTGTACCAGCTTGGGCTAATTGCTGTGGTGTCGTCGCTTGAGTGCGTTGCCAACCACTTGTTAAACCAAGGGTTAGCAAAAACGATAGGCAAATATTGGTTGGAAATCTGAGTTGACGTTTCACTAAAGTGGTAATAATTTTAGTCATTGGCAAGAGTTTACTGATTTGATGAGAGAAAGTCAGGAAATTGTTTTATCTTAGTTAAGCTAGACGCTAAACGGTAGAGGTTTGATGGCAAACGCGCCGATACGATTATTAATAGCTGCCAGTGGGACTGGTGGACACTTGTTTCCAGCGATCGCCCTGGCAGAAAAACTTCCAGATTATCAAATCGAATGGCTGGGAGTACCCAATCGGCTGGAAACTCAACTTGTCCCTAAAGAGTATCCCTTGAATACTATTGCAGTTGAAGGGTTTCAGCAAGGGTTTGGACTCTCCTCGATTCGCATCTTCGGTAAACTCGCTGGTTCGATTATAGAAGTTAGACGAATTTTGAAGCAGGGAAATTTTCAAGGAGTGTTTACCACAGGCGGTTACATTGCCGGGCCAGCCGTCATCGCGGCGCGTTCTTTAGGTTTACCCGTGGTTTTCCACGAATCTAACGCCTTACCAGGTAAAGTAACTCGCTTTTTCGGCCCTTGGTGTAGTGCGGTAGCCTTGGGATTTGATGTCGCTGCTAAGTATTTACCCCGTGCTAAAAATGTTTGCGTTGGTACTCCCGTCAGAGCGCAATTTCTTGATGGGGCAATTGATGCACCCCTGGATTTAGCTATTCCCGATGGTGTTCCCTTAATTGTCGTCTTTGGTGGTAGCCAAGGTGCAGTTGCGGTTAATAAGTTGGTGCGCGAATCTGCAAATGCTTGGTTTGATGCTGGTGCTTATGTAGTACACTTAACTGGCGATCGCGATCCCGAAGCAGATAGTCTCAAACATCCACAGTACATAGCCTTACCTTTTTACAACAATATGGCGGCGTTGTTACAACGAGCAACTCTTGCCATTAGTCGTTCTGGCGCAGGCAGCTTGACAGAATTAGCAGTCTGTGGGACACCAGCAATTTTGATTCCTTACCCCTTTGCCGCAGAAGACCATCAATCTTACAATGCAGAGGTATTTACTTCATCTGGTGCAGCCTTAACACTGAAGCAATCGGAGTTGACAGCACAAATATTGCAAAGTAATGTGTTGAATTTGTTGCAGTCACCGCAAGAGTTAGCAAAAATGGGTGAAAACGCTCATGCGATCGCAGTGCCCGATAGTGCTGAGAAATTAGCCCAATTACTGCGTGAAGTGATAGAAACATAACCTTTATTCTTGAGTACTAGAAATTTATTTTCCCATTTATGAATATCTTATCCAGCCCCAAATTTCGCTTCACAGTAAGTTGTGCAGCCTTATTACTTGTAAGTTTAGCCAGTAGCAATTTATATACTCAGTCAAAAACTAAACAGTTAGATCAACAAAATCAGTCCTTTAGTCAACTTCAATCAGAGATTTCCCTCACCTCAAAATTTCAAAATCCTTTTGTTGCTCAAGAAATATCTGATGAGATTATAGGCAAGCAAAATGCTTTTTTATCTCAGCAGAATTTGTTAGCTGCATCTGCACCCTTTGCAGTTATCGATGAATTCAAAAAATATAAATTTAGTATTAATGGCAGCCAAGTTGTTACCCCAGCTAATCTACCCAGTAGTAAGGTTAATTTCAATCAAAAAGATTTATTAACTGTTCTCGTTAATACTAGAAAATATTTTCAAGATTACTCTTCAGCAGACCCAGACATTCTCCGCCCAGGAATTCTTACCACTCAAGGCGTTACTGTACCAGATGTTCTTAAAACTTTGGATTTCATGGTTGCTGTTTTAAAAGAGGATATTGCTAATAAGCGAGCTACTCGTTTACAAGACCCTAAGTTTATCAATTCCAATTTCCGAGTGATCAAATGGACTGCCCATAACCCAAAAGACAAAAAACAAAAACAATTACGAATTACTAAATATGCTGTCTTTACCCATCCCGGCTCTCGCAAAAAAACTTCTACTTTTAATACACCAATTTATAGTTTAAAAGAAAATTCTAATAACGATAAATTCTATACTAGATATACAAAGCAGGATGTTTTATCTGGTATCTATGAACCAGGCGGTAGAGAATTTGGGAAAGTTCAAAGTCTTGCTTATCTAACCAGAACTGGCTTAGAAGAAGCGCTGATGCAAGGAACAATCCTGATTAACTTTACAGATGGTTATCAGGCATTTTTTAACGTAGATAGAAATAATGGTATATCTTATGTTCGCGGATTAAAGGCAACAGCACAAAAACGTTATTGGTATTTTAGAGAAGTTGATGCTATTAAAGGCTATGGGCACAAAATAGATGCAAAAATCTCCATTAAACCAGGAGTAACCTTTGCTGGAGATGTGCTGAATATTGGTTTAGGCAAAGTGATTGTTATTGAGCATACTAAAGGTGGCCGTAAACATCTGCAAATGGGAGTTATGGCTGATACAGGTGGAGCATTTTTACCCAATCTTTATCAACTCGATTTTTTGGCAGGTATTTTTAAGAGTCAAAAAGAATTTGGGCAGAATATCAGTCAATTACCTGAGTATGCAACAGCATACTTTTTAATAAAGAAGTAATGGATTGACTTGATGTCAAAAATTTATGCACGGGTCAACAATTCTAAGTTGTGGCCATCGGAGTCATAAAAATAGAAGCCACGGCCTTCATTCCAGTGGTTAATTTGCCCTTTATTTTGATGCATAGGGTCGCTACTGTATTCGATACCCGCCTCTTTCACACGGGCGAAAATGGCATCAAATTCTTCATCACTGACATGGAATGCATAATGATGCATCTCAAACGCTTCAGCGTCAGCGAAATCGAGTGTCAATGTATCATTTATATGTACAGCCGCGAAGTGACCAACGGGAATCTCAACCTCTAACCCAAAAATTTTTGCAAAGAACTTCGCTGCGGCTTCCTTTTCATGTACGGGCACTATAGTGTGATTTAGAGTAATTGTCATGCCACACCTCCCCTTTTTATTTTGGTAGCAATCAATATCAACTCTCTATCTCAGAGTCGATAACAACAATGTTCCTTTCTATTTTATCTTTTCAGCGCTGACACAAAGGTAAACCTATATAAATAAGGCTTACACAAAACTACATGTGCTTATGGGCAATTCATGAATACCCCTATCCTATATGTATTGATTGTGTTCTATGTAAGTAGGTAGACATAATTGAATATTAAAATGTCATTGCGAGCGAAGCGAAGCAATCACAAAGTCTCTGGGATTGCTTTGCTTCGCTCGCAATGACGGAACATATTATATTTATTCACGCCTATCTACTTATTATCAAATCCTCTTGCCTTTCACCTTTGTCTCTAAACAAGCAATTTCAGGAATAAAACCGGATTCTTATAGCTTGCTCACAATTTGGACTTTT
>NZ_JAYGHE010000151.1:0-4965 GCF_034931145.1 Nostoc sp. UHCC 0252
CAGTGGTAGCAAAACTTTATCTAAGTTAGAAGAAAAATTTTGTTGTGATGGTGTTGTGCTGTTAGATGTAGTTGAGTGTGATACAGCGTTCTGTTGTTTTGGAGAATTAGAGCTTGCTTCTTGCGGGTGTGATTGTGTCTTGCGATCTGGTACGTTGGGTGTAGGTTGAGTAGATTGGTGTGACTGCTCCTCGTCTAAATTACGGGTAATTTCGGGATGAACGGGCAGGTCGATGTCACGGGTGTCTGTCGGGTTGCCAAACAAATCTTTGTAATTAATATGCAGTTTTTGAGCCAGCAAACCCAACTTTTCCAAATCAGCTTCAGTGATAGCCAGAGCTTTGACTTGGTGAGTCATCCCAGTTTCAGTTTTCTCAAACTGAAAGCGAACAGCTTCCCTTTGCAGACCCCCAAGTTCAGTTTTGAATAGCTGTAGTGTAGATTTGCCACCCGCTCCTTGCTGGAAGAGAATGCGGTAATTATCCAAGGTTAAGTCATCTTTCTTAAAGTTACGGATAGCACCCATCATCACTTGTAACACTTGAGGTTGTTTGAAACTTTCTAAAATATTGTGTGTGCCACTAGGTGAAACCGAACTCAAGACAGAAGCAATTTTACGTGGGTCATCATCCACTGAAGGTAATTGTTTACCAGATTTGAGATAATCTGCGATCAACAAAAATTCTTGCCTCTCAACAGGCAGGATATTAATCGGATAATTTTTGGTATTAAAATCTTGAGCCAGATTCACCCGTCGCACCTGGCTCCAACGATCTGCCATGAAGGTCATCAACGGCTTATTATCGTGGCGACGGTAAATAGTGTAATCTTCGCCTTTTTTGTTGATAATGAAAGCATCGGCTTGGTAAGTTAGCTGATTATCTTTAGTTTCCACACCATATTTTTTGACTAAGGCAACAGCCGCCTGTGCCATCGCTTGATTTTCTTTATCCTCAAGTTGTCGTCGTCGGTAGTTGCGTTGGTAAAGGGTAACATCCTGCGTTTTAGCCCAATTCGGAATTGGTTTTAGGGGAGGAGTTTCATTCATTGGTTTCTTCCTCTGACAAGGAAACCAGCTAGATGAACCAGCATTAATTTCTGTTTGCTGTGTTGATAACTGGGTGGTTGTGTTGGTTGGTTGTTGATTTTGAGAAGCTGATTGATTCTGGGTTGTGGTATTTAATGGCACAGATTGCTTGTTGTCGGTCGATACTGGAGTAACAGTATCGTTGTGTTGTTGTCTTGTGTTAGATGCGAATGAAGTTGTTTGATTTGCTGATGAAGATTGCTGTTGTAGTTGACTAGATTTAGCAGATGATGAAGAAGTCTTAACCTGGAGATTACATAGCGAAATTTTTAGCTCGGATGCAAGCGCTTTGGAACTTTCATCAGGAGATTTGTTTTCTTGTGCTGATTGATTAACAGATGAGGAAGGTGCTTGAGCAATTAAATTCTCTTGCTGAGATTCGTTATCTGGTGACACAATCTCTTGTGCAATTGCAGCAACCTGATTTTTGTCGCCAACTTTCTTGGTTGTACCATCTTTAAGCTTGATAGTTGAGCGTGATTCCAGATGGCGCAAATCATCCCATTGTTCTAAGGGTAAGGCTTGGGACTGTAACAGGGCAAAAGCTTCACTCCCTTGAGCGACGATATAATCATCCACACCTTTATCTGGCCCAGGTAGAGAAATCACACTCACTTTGCAACCCGCCTCCTCTAGCAATTGTCCAGTACGCAAAGTGGCAGCATCAACATTGTTCTTGGTTTTGATGCTGCTATCAAAATCAAAGCAGATTTTGAACTCTCGTCCCATAGTAGCAAAAACTGCTAACTCAGGATGCAAAAAGTGAGTAGCATTACTTAAAGCACTCTTGTTGTCAATTTCGTTGGGTGCTTGATTTTCCAGTACTTCAATTTCGTTGTCATCAATAGCCTCAGTTTCATCTGACTCTATGGCAGCAAGTGTTGCACCCTGCTCACTTTCCTTTGTGTTAATTTTATTCTCAACAGGATTTTCAAGTTTCTTAGTTTTATAGTAGCCGCCGTTAATTCCTGCTAGCCCAATTGCTGCATCACCTTGGCTTAACAGACTGGCTGCTTTTTTGGCTCCCTCAGTAATGCTAACTGGGATATTGTGCTTCCAAACACAGTACCAAAATCCACTCAAGCGATCGCTATCGGTGGGGTTTACTCCCACTTTTTGGTAGATACCTTGTGCAATATCGTCTGGGACATCAAGTAGAAAGATACTTTTTTCAACTCCTGGTGGATGTTCATATTTGGTAAATTTCCCTGGAATCACTACAGATTTACCATCTTTATTCTCCGTTTTTGGTCGCGGTTGATTGGGCTTATAGCACCCCCAGGCTTTCCAACTTGATTGCGTTGCTGGCGCTAACTGTTCAAATTGGGTGGGGTCTACACCAGATTTACACCACCAACCACCAGCTTCGATATGAGAATATGCGTCACGCCACCCCTTAGACAATTGCCCTGTATTGAGGCGTTTGATATTGTTGCTGTACAACAGATGTTCCCATGCAAGATGCTCCTGTTCTATCGGGTCAATGTGCAAACTTTTAAAGTTCATCTCGGCAATGCCAGGGGCGATCCCACTTTTTCCTACTAGTTCTTGCCAGTGCTGCGTATCTATGTGTGCGGGGGCTGGGGGAATATCTTGAGGTTGTGAATTTAATTGGTTATCGAGAAAGGCAGGAGGCAGAGGGCAGGAGGCAGGAGGAAAACTGCCCGACGCTTGCAGACTTGCTTTGCCGTCGGCGCTATCTCTCAAGTACCGCGACCATACGGATCTTGGGTTTAAGTCCCCCACTCTTGCGTTAGCTTCCCGCAGGGTACGAGAGTTCAGGTCTGCTAAATCAGTAGGGGTCGAATCCCCTACTGATTCACTCCTTCTGCCTTCTGCCTCCTGCCTCCTGCCTCCTTCAATTTGATTGTCTTTTTTCACATTACTTGCCTCAATAGGCGACAAAAAGCTAGTCAAACTATCTTTTAAATAATCATTAATCTCTTTATCTAGCTGACGTAAAAGATTTTTATCAATGTTTTTAATCGCCTTTCTATTAATGTTTAATGCCGCAAAAGACTCGGCTAAGTATTTATTAACATCTGCTTGAATTTCGACGGCAAATCTGTTATCAGGAATTATTTTGTTAGTTTTACCATCAATTAGTGAGAAACCGATTTTGCCATTACTTTTGACATTAGCAACAAAGGTTTGGTGGTCAGCTTCAATTTTTAGACCTAAAGATTTAGCAAAAGTATTTATTTTCTCTGTTTGAGCTTTTATCGGTTGAGTAATAGAATCTTCGGTATATTGTGTAGTGTCTTCTACCACTATCTCAGAGCGAGGAATTCTTGCATCCTGAGATACAGCTTCTGCAAGTGAAGAAGCTGCTTGCTTCTGTTCACTTATCGGTGGAGACACAAACTGATTAGCCTTGGGGTCATATTTCTCCCACTTCCACCCACCCTTTTCATCTCGACTCATGGCATAAGTCTGTTTACCAGTTTCCCAATACAGCCTTTTATTAATAGAAGCTTCAACTTTCTGCTTAATATATTCATCAATATATTTAGCTAGAGGATAAATCACATTACGGATAAAATACTCACTGCTATGAGCATAAGCAGAACTTAGTTGTAAATGCCTTTCGTCAAACATATTTATTAGGGTGTAAGGGGTGGCTCTTGTGTTTTGAGGTATCTGGTGAGAAATCCGCGTTTAGTGTTCTATTCTTGTTTAACCACAACAGTTGCAGAATCGTCTTTGCAAATATTTGTTATGAACGGGGTTGTCGATGACGAGAGAACAAGATTGGCGCAGAACCTCATATTGTTGCCAGTTAGCCCCCAAGCATTTGATATCGATGAGTTTACCTTGGGGTGTAACGCGATTAAAAATAATATGAATATAAATATTGCTAGATTGAATATCTAAAAAACAGATATACTGCAAATCATGCCAGCCGATACCGTGAATATATTGGTCAACAATTTTCAGGCAAGCTTCTTGGTTTAGTTGAATATAAATGTTTTTTAAACTGATCAGATTATATATGCCCAAATTTCTCAGCTTTGGTCTAGTACCAGATAAGGTATTAAAGTCATCAATAATCTGAGCCAGGGGATGATTAATATCAATAAAACTACCATTGGCGAGAATATACCGTTGGGATAAAGTTTCAATGAAGCCAAAATTATCAATCTTCAGTTCTTCAATCATTATTTTCATAATTGTTATCTCATTATGTGCTTGATATAAAAACCCGATATTAGAAAACGTAAGAATTCAGCACCCAGGAGTCAGAAGTCAGAATTAGGAAGGAATTAGTATAAAAACGATACTTTCTCAATAAATCTTCTTCTAATTATTTAACTATTCTGACTCCTGAATTCAGAAGGACTGAATTCTTATTAGAAAACCATAGTGTCAACATCTTGTGATGTCAAATTAGGATTAGAAAGTTGAGAGTTTTGGGGAATGGGGAAGCGTGAATCAACTTGCTTAACTCGCAAAGCTAAATCTTGCTGTGAGGGAAATTTCTGTGTACTCTTTCTAGCTAGTAAACTGACAATCCTTGCCCATTTAAGTTGATTGTATTTATCAATATTTTTGAGTGAATCATTGATTTTGATAGTTTTGAGTAAAGGAACAGACCCCTCCTTTTTATTGGCATAAGCCGGATTAATAAAAACACATTTCCCAGCAATTAGTTTGAGAAATTGAGCCGATTCAAAAAGCTTTCTAGTTTTTTCTTGGTCACTAATACTAGTGCTATTATTTTTACTACCAGTAGAACGGCTTTTTTGCTTGTACTTAATCTCTTCATCACCTAAGAAGCTGGAGAATAATTGCGCCGACTCGTTCTCACCAGGATTGAATATAAACTTAGTGCTGCAAGCCCCCAGGATCGCTTTAGCGATATCTTTACCGTAGTTCTTT
>NZ_JAYGHE010000152.1:0-2196 GCF_034931145.1 Nostoc sp. UHCC 0252
CCGGTAACTTCATTGATGTAGAGGGCACTCTAGCCGATGTCCAGCAACATATTAAAGCAGGTCACGCCATCTGTGCTGGCTTGTTGGATGGTAAATGGCGCAGTAAGGCCAATATAATCGGTTCTCAGTGGCTACTACTCGACATTGATAATTCTAATATCGCCCGTGATGCTTATGACAAACCAATCAAGGACGAAAACGGGAATTACATCAAAGTTTACGATCACCAATTAACGATCGAAGAAGCCTTAGCCCATCCCTTCATTAAAAAGCACTGCGCTTTAATTTACACTACTGCCAGTCACAGACCAGACTGGCATAAATTCCGGTTGGTTTTCCTTCTGCCCCAATATGTTCAGGGTGCTGATACTGTAGAAGCTTGTACGCGCTTCCTCATGCAGCAGTTACCGCATGACCCAGCTTGTAAAGATGCAAGTCGTGTTTTCTACGGCAGCACAGAAGCCGAATTCCCGCTAGTCAACCCTGAAGCCACTTTACCAGCAGAATGGATAAGTGAGGCGATTGCGATCGCGCAACAGGAACGTATTGAGTATCAGCTACGAATTCAGGAAATTGAGTCACGGCGTAAAGAGTGGCGTGAGATTTCCCTCGCTGAAGGCTGGGACATTGACCAGCTAATCCAGAACGCGCTTTCATTCATCCCACCACGTACCCCAGGAAGCGGTAACTACGACGAATGCCGTCAGGTGTTGATGGCACTGGTTAACCATTATGGGGCATCAGAAGCGGAAATCATAGCCAGAGCAGTGGTCGCCCAGCATCAAGGGTTCAACTTGGAACATCCACGCCAAGATTCGCAGTTTTAGACGTGGGGGAATCTCAATCGGTACACTGTTTCACATTGCCAAACAGTATGGCTTTCGCTTCCCGCAACGGCAGTACCAAGCATACCAGCCCAAAGGAGTAATTAACCGTGAACAGTGGGAGCTTGGGCGAGTTAGAGAGGACTTGAGCAGCTTCCAAAATTTATTGAAGCAAGCAATCGCTCCATTTAGTTCGATATTTAAAGGATTTAAAGCGCCACCAACACCAAAGCCCTTACCCGAAATTGACACGCCTTCGCCCAATGTAATTATTTACAAGCCCGGCAATATCCCGTACATAACTGAAGTTACAGGCAATATCTCTATCTCCTGCCAACCAGAAGAACATATCACCGCATGGGTAGAGGCCGTATCCAAGGGCTGGAAGCAAATTTTAGATAATTCTCACCCTGGACTGGGCAAGTCTTACAACGCGGGGCAACTGACGGCGGCCTTATTCGATGTTGATAAACTAATTTACCAGGATGCCAACCACAGAAACCCATCTACACTGCCCATTGAGACGAATTTCGTTGATCTGCCAGTGCGACACAACGGCTTTAAACTTGACCCCACCCGCAAAACTCCTACAGGTGAGGATTTTAAACTGTGGACTAAAGCGGGTGAGACTGCTGACACTGACAGCAATTGTCACAGAACTTACTTGTTTAACGCCTTCCGCAACAAGAATTTTAGCAGCCTTGATTTTGAAGAGAGCGGTATTAGTCCCATCTGTGGCGGTTGTTCCCTTAAGAATCAGTGCCGTTTCGCTAGTGGTGATGGTTTTGGCTTCCGCTTTCAAAAACGCACTGCAATTCAGCAGTTCTCTGAACTCAGAGCGCACCCAGACTCTACCCCTGTCACCTTAACTAACGCTGCTGACCAAACTTTCACCGTTGGGCGGTTATGGGAAGAAGCTGGTACACTCATCAAGCCCGTGCGTAATGTTGATGTGAACCTTGGCGATTTTGAAACCACCATAGGCAAGCTGCTACTGTTAGAACCAAATCTTTTATCACAGCTGCAACCTGCACTAAAAGTTTTACACCAACTGTTAACTCAGCAACTTAAGCCCACTGACCGCTACGGGTTTGATGATGCCAGCATCCGAGCGCTGCTGCCCCCTTTCCCCACAGGCTTAGATATCGAAGCGATTCAGCAAACTGTAGAACCTGATTTAACTTTCTTAGAAGACTTGGACTCAATTGATATTACCCAAGATAAACAACTCAAAAAAAGCTCTGCGGCTCGTTATGCTGCCAAAAAGGTAGTTAAAGACAGTGCGCGAACGGCAGGCAGAGAGTTTCTTGACTTGCCTAATTACTGGTTGCCTGACTTTCTCGAAGCTTGGAAGGGTGACGGTAGTTTTCAA
>NZ_JAYGHE010000152.1:2529-4739 GCF_034931145.1 Nostoc sp. UHCC 0252
CCCAATGTGGAGCTTACATTCTACTTCTGCGCTGACTATGATTTGGGTTTCCTCGATCGTGAATTACCAGGAGTGAAATTAGAAAGCGTTGATGCCTGCTCTCTATGCACCGAAGCGGGTAGCCGAGATCAGCAGACGGGACACGCCATCGTCAAAGCGTTTACCCAGCTTTGGCAGTCACACCAGAAAATTGGACAAAAGGCTATAGCCAAAATCATAGACACTACCCAAGGATGGGTGAGCCGATTTACCCAACGCTGGGGGGGCTGGCAGCACTTTAAAAAATTATTACTCTTGCTATTAGATAGTCTTAATAGCGGTAGTAATAAAAATTTGGCTGACTTAGACGATGATGAAAAGTGGCTAGCCCGTACATACTTCCCGATGTTGATTGCTGAATCGGAGTCATCACCAGATCACCTGTTAGAGGGGGTGGCGGAAGTTGCCGAAGTTCTTGGTAATAGGGCGATGCGGCGAGTTTTGAATTTCTGCACGCCCCAAGTTAGGGCTGACTTGCTGATGATTGTACTGAGTTGTCTGCCCACCGAAGTTTACTCAATTTCAGTTTCTCCACTCTCTGCATCACTCGCAGAACCTGCGCTATCACCTTGAACAGTCATAAGAACTGATTCTAGACGATAACCAGCTTCCCGAATGTAATAAGAAGCTGCACCCACGTCTTCAAACACGCTGTCAAATTGGGGATGAGTTGACGGGAAAATTTTTCTCAGGCGTGAGCTGATTCCTGAAAGTTCTTGCTGAATTGCGATTAGTTCTTGAGTATCATCCATATCTACCACAAAGACAACTGCACGGTTAAAGACCAGCAATAACAAAAACTGTTATTATAATAGCGATTCTGGTTAATTGTGAGGCATAAATGAATATTTCCCTGACTCCTGAGCTAGAAGCGTTCGTGCAGAAACAGGTTGAGTCTGGTTTGTACCATTCTCAAAGTGAAGTGATTCGGGAAGGATTACGTCTGTTGAAACGCTTTAACGACCATTCCGAGGAATATAAACTTTGGCTCAACGAACAGATTGCGATCGGTCTAGACCAACTTGACAATGCTCAAAGTCTTCCCGCCTCTGGCGCACGGGAGCGCATTCGTAAATCGGCGCAAAAGTTTATGAAACCCCCTGTGTGATGAACCCAAAACCTTATGTTCTCTCTGAGCAAGCAGAAGAAGACTTGGCTTTGATTTACGCTTATATTGCGCGAGATAATACAGATGCTGCCGAACGGATGCTTGATAAACTTCTTTCGGCCTGTGAGTTGCTGACAGATAACCCCAGAATAGGACAGTATCGTTCTGACCTGACACCGTTACCCGTTCGTTTTTGGTTGGTGCATCCCCGCTATTTCCTGATCTATCGAGGAGAAAACCCTGTTGAAATCGTGCGTGTACTCGCTGCAAACATGGATATTGCGCGAGAACTTGCTGGCGAATGAGCAACCTATCAGGTTGCTATCTGTAGTTAATCACACATAGTCAACGCCAAAACAGGAGCTAATTCAGTCGTAGCAGAAGTTACCCAAACTGTAACCGCCTCCCTTGCTGATATTTGTCAGGAATGCGTGAGCTGATTTACCAAGCGTGGGGGGGCTGACAGGATTTTTAAAAAATATTACTCCTGCTATTAGATAGTCTTTATAGCGGTAGTAATAAAAATTGACTGAATTAACCGACGATGCTATTTTTCAATTTTTCCTTTCCTTAAAGTATCCCTATCTCTAGGTATTGTGCCTTCAAGTCCCAAAAAGGAGCCACAAGAAATCAACTCTGACTCATTCTTTGGTATCCACACAGATAACCTCATTTTATTGCTAGGAGTTAGTTCCTCATGGGTCATCGCTTCTGTAAAAGTTAAGTCTTGAAAGTCAATTCTGTCGTAGGCTGTATGAATTAGCGGGAAAAAATTTACCTCGATTGCTCCTAACTCCAAGACAGATTTTCTGGTTTTAGATTCGTTGTACTTGATGAATATTTCATCATCTTCTTCACCCCAGTACAAATTTTTGACCACTACATAATCAACCTGATTACCACAAACTTCTATTAACCGTTTTAGTTGAATGATGCTATCTTTTCCACGACCTAGTACCGATACCATAGTGATGTGATAGCCGAGGCTTGCCGCTTCGATATCTTGAACAAAATCCTTAAAATAATCTCCCACTCCAGACGGCAGATCCATTAAAGCTACAAC
>NZ_JAYGHE010000153.1:0-2976 GCF_034931145.1 Nostoc sp. UHCC 0252
CCCTGAAGACTGCAAGTAACGCGAAACCAAATGATTTTTGAGGTCAAGCCCTCGGTCTGTTAGCACGGCTCGGCTACATACATTGCTGCACTTCCACCTACCGCCTAAGAACGGGTGTTCTTCCCGTGACCTTACCCACTTTTAGTGGTGAGAGCACTCATCTTGAGGTGGGCTTCCCACTTAGATGCTTTCAGCGGTTATCCGCTCCGCACTTGGCTACCCAGCGTTTACCGTTGGCACGATAACTGGTACACCAGCGGTGCGTTCCTCCCGGTCCTCTCGTACTAAGGAGGACTCCTCTCAATGCTCTTACGCCTGCACCGGATATGGACCGAACTGTCTCACGACGTTCTGAACCCAGCTCACGTACCGCTTTAATGGGCGAACAGCCCAACCCTTGGGACGTACTTCCGCCCCAGGTTGCGATGAGCCGACATCGAGGTGCCAAACCTCCCCGTCGATGTGGACTCTTGGGGGAGATCAGCCTGTTATCCCTAGAGTAACTTTTATCCGTTGAGCGACGGCCATTCCACTCTGCGCCGTCGGATCACTAAGGCCTACTTTCGTACCTGCTCGAGTTGTCACTCTTGCAGTCAAGCTCCCTTTATGCCTTTACACTCGCCGCACGGTTTCCAAGCGTGCTGAGGGAACCTTTGCGCGCCTCCGTTACCTTTTAGGAGGCGACCGCCCCAGTCAAACTGCCCACCTGAAACTGTTCCCTGACCGGATAACGGTCATGGGTTAGAATTCTAGCTTCGCCAGAGTGGTATCTCACCGTTGGCTCCATACTCCCCACAAGGAATACTTCATCGCCTCCCACCTATCCTGCGCAAGCCAAGCCCGAACACAATTCCAGGCTACAGTAAAGCTTCATAGGGTCTTTCTGTCCAGGTGCAGGCAGTCCGTATCTTCACAGACATTCCTATTTCGCCGAGTCTCTCTCTGAGACACCATCCAGATCGTTACGCCTTTCGTGCGGGTCGGAACTTACCCGACAAGGAATTTCGCTACCTTAGGACCGTTATAGTTACGGCCGCCGTTCACCGGGGCTTCGGTCGCTAGCTTCAAGGTTTCCCCCTGACCAACTTCCTTAACCTTCCGGCACTGGGCAGGCGTCAGCCCCCATACTGCGTCTTGATGACTTTGCGGAGACCTGTGTTTTTGGTAAACAGTCGCCTGGATCTCTTCACTGCGACCCACGTCTTAGGTGGGCACCCCTTCTTCCGAAGTTACGGGGCCATTTTGCCGAGTTCCTTAGAGAGAGTTATCTCGCGCCCCTTGGTATTCTCAACCTCCCTACCTGTGTCGGTTTCGGGTACAGGTAACTGTAAGTTAACGTGTTTAGAGCTTTTCTTGGAAGCTAGACTATGCCACTTCCCCACCGTAGTGGGTCGTACTCACGCCTCAACTCGAAACGTTTTCGCCGTCTCTCAACATCTCGACGCTTAAACCGGGAACCAACATCCGGCTGACACTCATCTTCTCCGTCCCTCTGCACAACCTACAATCAGTACGGGAATTTTAACCCGTTGTCCATCGACTACGCCGTTCGGCCTCGCCTTAGGCCCTGACTAACCCTCCGGGGACGAACCTGGCGGAGGAAACCTTAGGGTTTCGGGGCATTGGATTCTCACCAATGTTTGCGCTACTCAAGCCGACATTCTCACTTCCGTTTCGTCCACAGCTGCTTGCCGCTACTGCTTCTACCTACGACGGAACGCTCCCCTACCGATTAACGTTAGTTAATCCCACAGCTTCGGTACATCGCTTAGCCCCGTTCATTTTCGGCGCGAGAGCGCTTGACTAGTGAGCTATTACGCACTCTTTCAAGGGTGGCTGCTTCTAGGCAAACCTCCTAGTTGTCTGTGCACTCTCACCTCCTTTATCACTTAGCGATGATTTGGGGACCTTAGCTGGTGGTCTGGGCTGTTTCCCTCTTGACAATGAAGCTTATCCCCCACTGTCTCACTGGCAATGTGTGCTCTGGGTATTCAGAGTTTGTCTCGATTTGGTACCGGTCTCCCAGCCCGCACCGAAACAGTGCTTTACCCCCCAGATATAATCATTACCGCTGCGCCTAAACACATTTCGGGGAGAACCAGCTAGCTCCTGGTTCGATTGGCATTTCACCCCTAACCACAACTCATCCGCTGATTTTTCAACATCAGTCGGTGCGGACCTCCACTTGGTGTTACCCAAGCTTCATCCTGGCCATGGTTAGATCACCAGGGTTCGGGTCTATAAACACTGATTATCGCCCTTTTCAGACTCGGTTTCCCTTTGGCTCCAGCATTCTCGCTTTAACCTACCAGTGCCTATAAGTCGCCGGCTCATTCTTCAACAGGCACGCGGTCAGACTTTTAAATAGTCCTCCCACTGCTTGTAAGCTAACGGTTTCATGTTCTATTTCACTCCCCTTCCGGGGTTCTTTTCACCTTTCCCTCGCGGTACTGGTTCACTATCGGTCACACAGTAGTATTTAGCCTTACGAGGTGGTCCTCGCTGATTCACATGGGATTCCTCGTGCCCCATGCTACTCGGGATTCAGCTACTATCCTTGAGTTTTCAACTACAGGACTTTCACCTTCTTTGGTGCAGTATTTAGCTGCTTCGTTTAACCGCCAGATTCGATATCGCTGTCCCACTACCCCAATCGGTAAACCAATTGGTTTAGGCTCTTCCCCTTTCGCTCACCACTACTTAGGGAATCTCTTAATTGATTTCTCTTCCTCCAGCTACTAAGATGTTTCAATTCGCTGGGTTGGCTCTCTCCTGCCTATATATTCAGCAGGTAGTATATAGGGTTGCCCCATTCGGAAATCTCCGGCTCAATGTTTGCTTCCAACTCCCCGGAGCATATCGTCGGTAACCACGTCCTTCGTCGCCTCTGTGTGCCTAGGTATCCACCGTTAGCCCTTATTAGCTTGACCACTCAATTCATTTGGTCTTTCACAATTTTGCATTCACAAAAACAAA
>NZ_JAYGHE010000154.1:0-4529 GCF_034931145.1 Nostoc sp. UHCC 0252
TAAAAGCAGGCGCGAACATTACTTTGAAATTCTGCGGTTTTGGAAAACCACTGATTTACAGGGCATTCTCATACTGGAGGGCATATTCCCCTGGCTGGGAGAGTCTACCACTGACCCCGATTTCTTTCTGACTTCCGAGTGGATTAAGTCTGCCCTGATTAACCTGAAGCTGTGCAATCACAATGCCAACAAGACAGCAATTCTCTTAGGGCCAAACGCCACCGTGTCATCTGGCATTGCCCCCGAAGTTCCGACAGTCATTCAACAACTGCCAGCTATAGAGGAAATAAGCAGTTACTTAGCCCAAGTATTACCTAATTATAGTTATGGCGATATTCATGCGACGGCGAACGCCGGGTTAGGGATGTACTTGACAGACATTGACTATGGAATTAGACAGGCGATTGCAAATCAGGAAATTACACCGGATGAGTTAGTAGAAAAACTGTCCGCTTACAAAATCGAACTGTTTAAGCGAATTTATAATATTCAGTTCCTTCAACCTCCAAGCACACCCATCGGTGGTTTAGAACTGATCCAGCAAGCCTTTAAAACTTATAAGCGCCTTCTATCCTCATTGGCGAAAGCCTATAATCTGCGCTTACCCAAGGGGATTTTACTAATCGGCCCACCGGGAACAGGAAAATCTTACTCCGCTAAAGCAAGTTCTGCACAATTGGGGCTACCTCTGATTATTTTGGAGTGGGGGAGTTTCCGCAGTTACGGTAATTTGGCTGAGTACAAGCTAAAGAATTTACTCGCACTTGTAGACCGAATTAGCCGTGTAATCTTGTATTTGGACGACTTCGACAAAGGATTCGCCGGGGATGATGATTTATCCAAACGCCTAGCTGGTATGCTTTTGACCTGGATGCAAGAACGTACTAGTGAGGTTTTAATTATCGCTTCGGCTAACAATATTCAATGGCTACCACCAGAGCTAACCAGAAGTGGACGCTTCGACGAGATTTTTAAGGTGGATCTCCCAAATTACGGCGAACGGCACGAAATATTCAAGATTCACTTAGCCCGTTTCGATCCTCGTTTCCATGATCGGGGCGATGGGTACAGCGAAGAAGAATGGAAAAGGTTACTCAAAGCCACGCAGCGATGTGTCGGTGCGGAGATTCAAGCCATTGTAGAACGCGCCGCCGTCTTTAGTTTCTGTCAAATGTTTGGTGATGATGTTGCACCAGCTAGCGAACTGCCATCACTTGAGATTACATTATCGGCATTGCTGGCTGCAAGGCAGAATATGAATCCTCTGGCAATCCGCGAAGCTGACCGAGTTGAAAGTATGCGTAACATTGCGGCTTTGCATGGGCTTCCATCTAGCCCGATTGATTCATCTATATATAGTCTCGGCAATGTTGATATTTTTGGTGAAACATGAAAACTTTAAAAATTAATTCTGAAAAGGATTTATACGTTGCTGCCTTCAACTTACTGAACATACTAGGCCCTGTCGCTGGAGTATCGATTATCATCGGCACTGTGGCGCTCGGTTACGTTCAAACTTGTCCCCAAGATTTACCCGTTACCCACATTCTCACTCATGGCAAGCGCACATTTAAATTGGAAGCCGCTTCTACACCAAAGCAATTAGAGAAAGGGCTGAAATTTCGCTCATCCTTAAACAAGGATCGCGGAATGTTATTCAACCTGGGAGGAGAAATTTATAATGTGCCTTTTTGGATGTACAAGGTAAATTTTCCATTAGACATCTTTTATCTTAAGGACAATGTGGTGACAACTGCGGTTTACAATGCCAAACCGTGCTACAAAAACCCCTGCCCCATCTACAAGGGGAAAGTTGCCAATCAAGTGCTAGAGCTAGCAACAGGCGCTGCCAATATCAAGGTTGGCGACCGGCTTAACATCCAACCCTTATCATCAGCCAAAGAATGATATTGGTGTTGACCAAAGAGGCAGGGGAGCAGGGAGCAGGGAGCAAGGGAGAAAGATACGCTCAGATCCCCTGCCGCAAGGGTTCCAAACCCCTAAATTTATTTATGCCCAAAAATAAAAATATTTATTTCGTTAGCGAAGCGGCACGAAGTGCGATGCACAGCACGAGAAATAATACGTCCTTAGTTCAAGCCCCAACCTAAAATGTATGGGGTTCTCCCCCTGCCCCCTGCCCCTTGTCCTCTTCGCTGATAGCGGCAATTCTTTGAGAACCAAAAATAACCGCTAGTAATTGTATAACGTATTTTTGAAAAATCAAGAAACCATAGTACTGAAAAAAACAGTACCTAAATAGCTTCGTGTGTTGAATCAAATATGGCAATCTATTTATGGGAAGAGTATGGACATATTGGGAATTCGATCACCCTTTGGGTAGCACGGTGCGGGTAATCTCTACCCCATTAGGGCTAGAGATATTTACTGAAGATGTGTTCAACATTGTTGCAGCAGAATTAAATAACGAGAAGGTAATACTGATGAATATTCACAGTCAAGAACGTTATGTAGTTATTGAAGAAGAGGTAGTAAAAATAAAAACTTTAAATTTTACAGCCATCAATAGCTTGAAGACGATTGTCAAAGCGGACTTGATTAATAAATTTCTGCATTGGGTACGAATTAAAATTCGACCGATATTTCAAAGACAGTATCTGTAAAACAATTGCAGATTGCCGATAGCGTAGCGTTAGCGACGTAGGAGCGTCTTGTAGATAAGAAAATTGACGATTTTAGATTTATTCCGCCCACTTTATTGCTGGGCTTGTACCAAAAACATTCAATCTCCAATCTTCTCGGTCAATATCAAAAGGAAGAAGAATGATGACTATTAAGATAGCCAACGATAATAACCGAAATACTAGCAACAATCTGGCAGATCAACTTTTTAGTAATACACCGTTTAACAAGATAGCACCCAACAATGCAATAGAAAAAGACACTAGTAATATAGATACCGACAGCCCAGTACCCGACAATATAGCACCCAAGGATGTGACAGAAGAAAACACTAGTAATATAGATACCGACAGCCCAGTGCCCGACAATATAACACCCAAGAATGTGACAGAAGAAAACACTAGTAATACAGATACCGACAGCCCAGTGCCCGACAATATAGCACCCAAGAATGTGACAGAAGAAAACACTAGTAATACAGATCCCGATAGCACAGTAATTGACAATGTACTAACCAACAATGTGACAGAAGAAAACATTGGTAATACAGAGTTAGACAGCCTAGCACCCGAAAATATAGCACTTAACAATGCGATAAAAGAAAACACTAGTAATACACAGTCTAATAATCCAGTATCCGAAAATAATAATAAGAATAACAACAATAAAAATAATCCAGAACAACTAAGAAGATTAGTAATGGTGACAGGAGATAAAGGAGGTGTTGGTAAGTCAACGTTTGCCAGAGGTTTAGCGCAAACTTACATAGATAACGCAGTAAAATTTGTTGGGTTAGACGCGGATAATTCTAATCCACACTTGATCAGATTTTATGAAAACGCTGCAAACATTCATCGTTTAGATATATCTAACTCAGATAAATTAGACGAATTTGTAGATAATTTAAAAGAATTAGTGTATCCCAAATCAAAAGAATCTGGGAAAAATCAAGAGGAAAAATCTTTGATACTACTAGAAACGCCATCACAATTTCTGCCAACTTTAAAAATTTTAATAACCGAGATGGGGTTTTTAGATGTAGTAAATAATAAATGTAAGATGCGGGTGACGATAGTAGTAGTTATTAGCACAATAATTGATTGTATAACTCAACTACTAGAACTATATAGTTTCTGCGGTGATCGGGTTGATTATGTAATAGTAAAAAATTCGTTTTACGGGGAGGCGGAACAATTTGCTTTTTATGATAACTCACAAAAAGTCAAAGAAATAGAACAGCAGGTAAAAGCAACAGGGCATGATTTCACGAGTATAACTATGCCAAAACTAGCGAAAAAATCCTATGATTATTTAGATGTGAAAAATCTGACATTTAGACAAGGACTTGAACAAGATGAATATCCGTCTGTATTTGGTAGAGTCTTAAGCTGGCTGAACAATTTTAAAGGGCAAATAAAGCTAAAAAAAGATTTATTTGGTATAGAGAAAATTTTATCTGAATAGGAATAAAGATGTCAAAGAGAATGATTATAACTGTAGGAGATGCACGGGTGGGTAAGTCTACAGTTATCAAGCTATTGCTAGAAATGTTCGCCCAACAAGGAAAACGGATAAAGGTTTATAACCAAGAATCATTTCCTGTATTTCAGGCTTATGAACATATAGCAACCATTAAGAAGTTTAATTTATTAAATGACGATGCTGATGCAATAACAGATGACTTAAATCATCCTGAGTTAGATGTGATGATTGTTGATATGCCCGGACAAGATATTGAAAAAGTAATTCAATATATCGAAAGTGCTAGCTTATTTGAGGTTCTAGTAAAATTTGGTTGGAATTTAACATTTATCCAACCTATTTCTCACAGGGAAGACTGCATATATTACTTAAATGCAATCATCCAGAACGCGACTAATAACGCC
>NZ_JAYGHE010000155.1:0-4515 GCF_034931145.1 Nostoc sp. UHCC 0252
GTTTTCCTAATATAGCGTGTAAAGGCTGTTCATTCATGAGCAAGTGTGAGTTAGACGCATCTTGATGAAGCTTCAACAGTATTATCCTCAATTTCGGAAAAATTAGATACAAAGTTGACAGTCGCTACAATTTTTTGAATCGAGATTTTGTCATTTTTAATGTAATTGCGATAGCTACAAATGCAACTTGTATCCTTAAAGGATGTTTTACAAGTCCTCTTGTTGGTAGTAAAAGGTTTTAGATCCCCCTAAATCCCCCTTAAAAAGGGGGACTTTGATTCCGGTTCCCCCCTTTTTAAGGCTAGGGGGGATCAACAAGTGCCTAAAATCACAGCTAATTACTTTTCAAACAACCTCTTAGGCGATCGCATTTGTTGATTCGGGGTTCGCATTTGCTGATATAGCGTTCGCATTTGCTGATATAGCGATCGCATTTGTTGATATGGCGATCGCATTTGTTGATATAGCGTTCGCATTTGCTGATATAGCGATCGCATTTGTTGATTCGGAGTTCGCATTTGTTGATTCGGAGTTCGCATTTGTTGATTCGGAGTTCGCATTTGCTGATATAGCGATCGCATTTGTTGATTCGGAGTTCGCATTTGTTGATTGCACTTATCCTCAAACAACAAATCGATATAAAAATGAGTAAAAATACAGATAAACTCGTAATTATTTCGTTGAACTTTTAATGAAATAAATCCACAAAACTACCCATCTCAGGCAAAAGGATACTCCATTATGTTGAAAAAGGAATTCTTAAAAAAAAGGATATCTCATGTCTTTAAGAACTCGTGGTTCTGCTGCTGTTGACAAAGCCCAACTCCGTCTCGCCTTACTTAAATCCGTTGATGAAAATCTGGATTTAGGACATGGATTAACCATTGAAGCATACAACCACCTCATCAATACTACCCGTGCAACCTTAGAAGCTCATAACACGCTTGTATCCAATCTTGAAGAATCGCGTAAGACAGTAACCCAGATGGATAAAGCCCTCTCCGAAATGTCTGAACGAATGCTAAGTGGAGTTGCAACTATCTACGGCAGAAACAGTATAGAGTATTCCAAAGCTGGTGGCTCTAATGGAAAAAGAAATAAAAAATCTAGTTCAAAAGTTGCTCCACTTGTAGCGGTTCTTGCTACTCAACCGGCTCAAGCTGCAATTGCGAATGCGTCAACTAACGGTAAAAGCACAACTCCTTTACTGCAATAATCCGCTTGACTGCATAAATCTAGTGCCGTGTCAAGCTTAAATTTGTGCATTAAATGTAAGTTGGGTTGACGTAATGAAACCCAACCAGACGGGTTTCGACACTTCGACTGCGCTCAGTGCATCGCTGCGCTCAACCCTCAGCCATCGAGAGTTGAGCGCACTTGTACTGCCCTTCGGCTACGCTCAGGAACCGCGAAGTTGAAGTAGTCGAAACTCGGTTTCTAGTACTTTATTTTCACCCAAGTCCCTTAACGAAAATTCAAGGTAGAGAGAGGTTTATCAAACTCGCGTTCAAATAGCAAATTTTGGTTTTCAGGCTATCTCCTATAATTAATAAAACCTGCACACCTAATTCTAGGCATGAGACTGTGACCGAATCAGGAAGTTACAAAGATACTGTAAACCTACCCAAGACTAGCTTTGATATGCGGGCAAACGCCATCAAGCGCGAGCCTGAAATCCAAAAATTTTGGGAAGAAAATAAAATTTACGATCGCCTCTTTGAAAATAACCCCGGCGAATTATTTATACTGCACGATGGGCCTCCCTACGCTAATGGCTCACTCCATATTGGTCATGCCTTAAATAAAATTCTCAAAGATATTATTAATCGCTACCAAATGTTACGAGGGCGTAAAGTTCGCTACGTTCCTGGTTGGGATTGTCACGGTTTGCCAATTGAGTTAAAAGTTTTGCAGAACATGAAGTCAGCAGAACGGCAAAACTTAACATCTTTACAACTGCGGCAGAAAGCGAAAGAATTTGCTCTAACTACGGTAGATAACCAGCGCCAAAATTTTCAACGCTACGGTATTTGGGGCGATTGGAACCACCCTTATCTAACTTTGAAGCCGGAATACGAAGCGGCTCAAATTGGCGTGTTTGGTCAGATGTTCTTGAAAGGTTACATCTATCGCGGTTTAAAGCCGGTTCACTGGAGTCCAAGTTCTAAAACCGCTTTGGCTGAAGCTGAGTTGGAATATCCTGAAGGTCACGTTTCCCGTAGTATCTATGCAGCTTTTGCAATCACAAGTTTGTCCGAAGCTGTAAAACCACTGTTGGCGGAATATCAGTCAGATTTGGGTGTGGCTGTTTGGACAACTACACCTTGGACAATTCCGGGGAATTTGGCGGTGGCGGTGAATGCAGATTTGAACTATGCAGTGGTGGAAGTTTCACATCCAGAGGCCGAAACCCAGAGCAATTTCAAATACCTAATCGTTGCTGCTGATTTAGTCGAACGGCTATCTTCAACGTTGGGAGTTGAGTTAACTCTCAAAGCGACCTTTAAGGGGAATGACTTAGAACATACTACTTATCGTCATCCTCTATTTGACCGTGAAAGCCCGATTGTTGTCGGTGGTGATTACATCACAACCGAGTCGGGTACTGGGTTGGTACATACCGCACCCGGTCATGGTCAAGAAGACTACATTGTTGGTCAACGCTACGGTTTACCCATCCTTGCACCAGTGGATGATAACGGCAATTTTACCGAAGAAGCGGGAGAATTTGCGGGGTTAAATGTGCTGGGTGATGGTAATCAAGCGGTGATTGATGCACTGGCGGCGGCTGGTTCTTTGTTGAAGGAAGAACCATACCCCCACAAATATCCTTATGATTGGCGGACGAAAAAGCCAACAATTTTCCGCGCGACTGAACAATGGTTTGCTTCGGTAGAAGGATTTAGAGAAGAAGCATTAAAGGCGATCGCCACGGTAAAATGGATTCCAGCCCAAGGTGAAAATCGCATCACGCCAATGGTGGCGGAACGTTCCGATTGGTGTATCTCTCGTCAACGGAGTTGGGGTGTACCCATTCCCGTTTTCTACGATGAAGCCACCGGGGAAGTACTGCTGAATGAGGAAATTATCAACCACGCTCAAGCAATTATCGCTGAAAAAGGTTCTGATGCTTGGTGGGAATTATCCGTTGAGGAATTATTACCAGAATCCTATCGTAATAATGGTAAGTCTTACCGCAGAGGTACAGACACAATGGATGTATGGTTTGATTCTGGCTCATCTTGGGCATCTGTCGTCCAACAACGTCCAGAGTTACGCTACCCGGCTGATATATATTTGGAAGGTTCTGACCAACATCGCGGTTGGTTCCAGTCAAGTTTGCTCACCAGTGTAGCAGTAAATGACGTTGCGCCTTACAAAACTGTGCTAACTCACGGCTTCGCTTTGGACGAACAAGGCCGGAAGATGAGTAAGTCAGAAGGAAATGTGATTGACCCAAATACAATCATTGAAGGCGGTAAAAATCAAAAAGTAGAACCGGCTTACGGTGCAGATGTCTTGCGATTGTGGGTATCATCCGTTGACTACTCCGGCGATGTCCGCATTGGGAAAAACATCATCAAGCAGATGAATGATGTTAGAGGCAAAATTCGCAATACGGCGCGGTTTTTGCTGGGTAGCTTGGATGATTTTGACCCAGAAAAAGATACAGTTCCTTTTGAGGAATTGCCAGAACTTGACCGTTATATGCTGCACCGCATCACCGAAGTATTTGAGGAAGTAACGGAAGCCTTTGAGAGTTTCCAATTCTTCCGCTTTTTCCAAACTGTACAAAATTTCTGCGTGGTGGATTTATCCAACTTTTATTTAGATGTTGCCAAAGATAGACTGTACATCAGTGCAAAGGATTCTTTTCGCCGTCGCAGTTGTCAAACGGTGCTGAAAATAGCTTTAGATAATTTAGCACGAGCGATCGCACCAGTGTTATGCCACACCGCCGAAGATATCTGGCAATATCTCCCCTACAAAACACCTTACAAATCAGTGTTTGAGGCTGGTTGGGTGCAGGTTGAGGAAAAATGGCGTAATCCAGAGTTAGCAGAATTTTGGGAAGCGCTGCGACAACTCCGCACCGACGTTAATAAGGTGTTAGAACAAGCCAGGATTGAAAAAATGATTGGTTCTTCCCTGGAAGCGAAAGCTTTGATTCATATACCTCACAAACAATTAGGCGATGCTATCAAAGCCTTTAACACAGTTAACAGTAACGGTATTGACGAACTCCGGTATCTATTATTGACTTCCCAAGTGGAATTATTAGATTCTGCTGAAGGATTGCAAGGATTGGAATATACAGCGCAGACGGAAGACTGGGGAATTGGGGTAGTGAAAGCAGAAGGGCAAAAGTGCGATCGCTGTTGGAACTACTCTACTCATGTGGGAGAATCAGCAGAACATCCCTTAATTTGCGAACGGTGTGTTGCAGCCTTAGCCGGACAGTTTTAATACAGCGCTTTTCAGGTAAATAAACTACCCAGGTAGGGGCACAGCAAT
>NZ_JAYGHE010000156.1:0-4282 GCF_034931145.1 Nostoc sp. UHCC 0252
CAAAAGCAGGCGCGAACATTACTTTGAAATTCTGCGATTCTGGAAAACTACCCATTTACAAGGGATTCTCATACTAGAGGGCATATTCCCTTGGCTGGGAGAGTCTACCACTGACCCCGATTTCTTTCTGACTTCCGAGTGGATTAAGTCAGCCCTGATTAACCTGAAGCTGTACAATTGCCATGCTAACAAAGCAGCGATTCTCTTAGGGTCAAACGCCACCGTGTCATCTGACATTGCCCCCGAAGTTCCAACAGTCATTCAACAACTGCCAGCTATAGAGGAAATAAGCAGTTACTTAGCTCAAGTATTACCTGATTACAGCCGCAGCGATATTCATGCGACGGCGAACGCCGGCTTAGGCATGTACTTGGCAGACATTGACTATGGAATTAGACAGGCTATTGCAAATCATGAAATTACACCGGATGAGTTAGTAGAAAAACTGTCCACTTACAAAATTGACCTATTTAAGCGAATTTATAATATTCAGTTCCTTCAACCTCCAAGCACACCCATTGGTGGTTTAGAACTTATCCAGCAAGCGTTTAAAACTTATAAGCGCCTTCTATCCTCATTGGCGAAAGCTTACAATCTTCGTTTACCCAAGGGGATTTTATTAATCGGCCCACCGGGAACAGGAAAATCTTACTCCGCTAAAGCAAGTTCTGCACAATTGGGGCTACCTCTGATTATCTTAGAGTGGGGTAGTTTCCGCAGTTACGGTAATTTGGCTGAATATAAACTCAAGAGTTTACTCGCACTGGTAGACCGAATCAATCGTGTAATTTTATACCTTGATGACTTTGATAAGGGATTCGCCGGGGATGATGATTTATCTAAACGCCTCGCTGGTATGCTTTTGACCTGGATGCAAGAACGTACTAGTGAGGTTTTAATTATCGCTTCGGCTAACAATATTCAATGGCTACCACCAGAGCTAACCAGAAGTGGACGCTTCGACGAGATTTTTAAGGTGGATCTCCCAAATTACGGCGAACGGCACGAAATATTCAAGATTCACTTAGCCCGTTTCGATCCTCGTTTCCATGATCGGGGCGATGGGTACAGCGAAGAAGAATGGAAAAGGTTACTCAAAGCCACGCAGCGATGTGTCGGTGCGGAGATTCAAGCCATTGTAGAACGCGCCGCCGTCTTTAGTTTCTGTCAAATGTTTGGCGACGATGTTTCTCCCCTTCAAGAACTACCACCACTAGGAATTACATTGTCGGCATTGTTGGCTGCAAGGCAGAGTATGAATCCTTTGGCCATCCGCGAAGCTGACCGAGTTGAAAGTATGCGTAACATTGCGGCTTTGCATGGCCTTCCATCTAGTCCAATTGATTCATCTATATATAGTCTCGGCAACGTTGATATTTTTGGTGAAACATGAAAACTTTAAAAATTAATTCTGAAAAGGATTTATACGTTGCTGCTTTCAAGTTACTAAACATACTAGGCCCTGTCGCTGGAGTATCAATTATCATCGGCACTGTGGCGCTCGGTTACGTCCAAACTCGTCCCCAGGATTTACCAGTTACGCACATTCTCACCAAAGGTGGTCGCACATTTAAGCTCTCAGTCGCCTCTACACCAGAGCAATTAGAGAAAGGGCTGAAATTTCGAGCATCCTTAAACGGCGATGGCGGAATGTTATTCAATTTGGGAGGAGAAATTTATAATGTGCCTTTCTGCATGTACAAGGTGAATTTTCCTTTAGACATCTTTTATCTTAAGGACAATGTGGTGACAACTGCGGTTTACAATGCCAAACCGTGCTACAAAAACCCTTGCCCCATCTACAAGGGGAAAGTTGCCAATCAAGTGTTAGAGCTTGTCGGTGGCACTGCCAATATCAAGGTTGGCGATCGGCTTAACATCCAACCGTTATCAGTTTTGCCTAAGAATAATATTGGTATTTATAGCGGCAATTATTTGAAAACCAAAAATAATCGCTAGTAATTGTATAACGTATTTTTAAAAAATCAAGAAACCATAGTACTGAAAAAAACAGTACCTAAATAGCTTCATGTGTTGAATCAAATATGGCAATCTATTTATGGGAAGAGTATGGACATATTGGGAATTTGATCACCCTTTGGGTAGCACGGTGCGAGTAATCTCTACCCCACTAGGGTTAGAGATATTTGCCGAAGATGTGTTCAACGTCGTTGCAGCAGAATTAAATAACGAAAAAATAGTACTGATGAATATTCACAGTCAAGAACGTTATGTAGTTATTGAAGAAGAGGTAGTAAAAGTAAAAACTTTAAATTTTACAGCCATCAATACCTTAAAGACGATTGTAAAAGCGGACTTGATTAATAAATTTCTGCATTGGGTACGAATTAAAATTCGACCAATATTTCAAAGACAGTATCTGTAAAAAAATTGCCGATTGCCGATTGTAGATAAGAGAATTGACGATTTTAGATTTATTCCGCCCACAATATGCTGGGCTTGTACCAAAAACATTCAATCTCCAATCTGCCCTATTCAATCTCCAATCTTCTCGGTCAATATCAAAAGGAAGAAGAATGATGACTATTAAGATAGCCAACGATAATAACCAAAATACTAGCAACAATCTGGCAGATCAACCCTTTACTAATACACAGTTTAACAATATAGCACCCAACAATGCGATAGAAAAAGACACTAGTAATATAGATCCCAACAGCCCAGTGCCCGACAATATAGGACTTAGCAATGCGATAAAAGAAAACACTAGTAATACAGAGTTATACAGCCCAGTGCCCGACAATATAGCACTTAACAATGCAATAGAAGAAAAGACTAGTAATACAGAGTTAGACAGCCCAGTGTCCGACAATATAGCACTTAACAATGCAATAGAAGAAAACACTAGTAATACAGAGTTAGAAAGCCTAGCACCCGACAATGTACCACTTAACAATGTGACAGAAGAAAAGACTAGTAATACAGAGTTAGAAAGCCCAGTGCCCGACAATATAGCACTTAACAATGCAATAGAAGAAAAGACTAGTGATACACAGTCTAATAATCCAGTATCCGAAAAGAATAATAAGAATAACAACAATAAAGATAATCCAGAACAACTAAGAAGATTAGTAATGGTGACAGGAGATAAAGGAGGTGTTGGTAAGTCAACGTTTGCCAGAGGTTTAGCGCAAACTTACATAGATAACGCAGTAAAATTTGTTGGGTTAGACGCGGATAATTCTAATCCACACTTGATCAGATTTTATGAAAACGCTGCAAACATTCATCGTTTAGATATATCTAACTCAGATAAATTAGACGAATTTGTAGATAATTTAAAAGAATTAGTGTATCCCAAATCAAAAGAATCTGGGAAAAATCAAGAGGAAAAATCTTTGATACTACTAGAAACGCCATCACAATTTCTGCCAACTTTAAAAATTTTAATAACCGAGATGGGGTTTTTAGATGTAGTAAATAATAAATGTAAGATGCGGGTGACGATAGTAGTAGTTATTAGCACAATAATTGATTGTATAACTCAACTACTAGAACTATATAGTTTCTGCGGTGATCGGGTGGATTATGTAATAGTAAAAAATTCCTTTTACGGAGAGGCGGAACAATTTGCTTTTTATGATAGTTCCGAAGAAATAAAAGTAATTGAACAGCAAGTAAAAGCAACAGGGCATAATTTCACAAGTATAAATATGCCAAAACTAGCGAAAAAATCCTACGATTATTTAGATGTGAAAAATTTGACATTTAGACAAGGACTTGAACAAGATGAATATCCCTCTGTATTTGGTAGAGTCTTAAGCTGGCTGAACAATTTTAAAGGGCAAATAAAGCCAAAAAAAGATTTATTTGGCATAGAGAAGATTTTATCTGAATAGGAATAAAGATGTCAAAAAGAATGATTATAACTGTAGGAGATGCGCGGGTGGGTAAGTCTACAGTTATCAAGCTATTGCTAGAAATGTTCGCCCAACAAGGAAAACGGATAAAGGTTTATAACCAAGAATCATTCCCTGTATTTCAAGCTTATGAACATATAGCAACCATTAAGAAGTTTAATTTATCAAATGACGATGCTGATGCAATAGCAGATGACTTAAATCATCCTGAGTTAGATGTGATCATTGTTGATATGCCCGGACAAGATATTGAAAAAGTAATTCAATATATCGAGAGTGCTAGCTTATTTGAGGTTGTAGTAAAATTTGGTTGGAATTTAACATTTCTTCAACCTATTTCTCACAGGGAAGACTGTATATATTACTTAAATGCAATCATCCAGAACGCGACCACTAACGCT
>NZ_JAYGHE010000157.1:0-4276 GCF_034931145.1 Nostoc sp. UHCC 0252
AGTCAGGTAAAAGTGTTCCTGTTGCTGAAGCAGCAAAATCTGGGTATCCGTAAGAAGTACGCATCTGCTTTCGTTCTCCTGAACGATGTCTTGAGGGATAGCCACATTCTTGAATAAGTCAACCCCAAAATCCACAAACTCTGGTACTGAAAAAAACAGAACTGTAGTACTGTATAAACATTTCTAACAGCAATAATCTACGTAGATAAAACTCTCTTTCTAGTATTATCAGTCTTTGTGCTTGATATACTCACATCCTTAATCATTAATTAGTATAAATATTTGTGCAAACTCTTCAGTAAGTGTCAAATAGGGGGGATTGACTATTGGCTAGTTTTATGATTTTACATATCGAAATTAGTTTTAAGTATCCCTGCTTTCAATAAATTGAACTTTCCTTTCGATACCTCACCATGTTTTGCATCATAACTAAAAACTGTTAAAACTTGATTGCATGTATAGAACAAATATGTATAATACTTGCAGCTTGTACTTCACCATTTATTAGAAGTAGATATTTGGTCAAGCAAGGAAATTGGAAATTATTTTTCATAATCATTTGTTGGAGTATTTATGAATAAAAGAAAAATATTTACAGCACTTGTTTCAATAGGTGTAGGACTATGCTTAGGAGCTTGCCAGTCTGAAACAGACAAAGTTGCTCAGGCAGAGAATGACTTAAAACAGGCTTATGCGGCGGCAAGTGATGATGAGCAAAGCCAAAAAGATAAGGAAGTACAGGAGCAAATAAGGCAATATGTAGAAGAGACACCTAACTTATATAGAATAACTTGGAAGGTATGCGGAGATTATAGAAGTAGGAAGCGGGATGGAGTAAGATGTAGCGAAACTAAAATTCCCAAAACTAAAGGATATGTTGATCCCGTTTACGTCTGGGCAGCTAATGGGGTGCAGTTTGTTAATAAGCAACACTTTGTTAATAGCTATTGGGCTACAGGATTGTTTGTCAAGTCTAAAGGATGCTTGAACTCAGGGAAGCCAGAACAAGAGCAATTTTATAATGTAAAAAATTTCACCAGAGATAAAACGAATCCTGTTCCTACCGCAGCAAACGTGAAGATTGAACCTCTGTCAAAGCAGGAAAAGCAAACAGTAGTAGAACTTGCCTTCAAGGACGCAGAAACAGAAAATTATGCGCTGAAAAATTTCGGTGTGTCAGCAACCACAGGATTAATACCCACTGGGAAAACTTGCTTGACTCTTGAAGAATGGAAGAAGACGCAATCGTAAAAATCAGGCATAGTCGCTTCCTTGGATCGCAGTTCTGTCGCGCCGACTTCCTCCATCTCCAGCACAACCAACTAATTGGTTGATCGGCATCGCAATTTGCCGACCATTGGTCGGCAAAAACTTAATTATGATTCTGAAAAACTAATCCTTTATATGAGCCAAGATCGAGGGTGTTAAAAGGAGCGGGAATTTGCAGACCACCATGCCAAACAATGTCTGTGCCTTCCCTTATGCCCTGTATATAAATGTTTTTGTAATATAAAATACCTGGTTTTACGCAATTATAATTACTGTAAGCATCGCTATGCAGTAAAATTTCCTGCATTATACTCATCTAGGTAAATAGGCTAAATGAACCTAACATAAGCTTATTTGTTTACCTAGATAAGTATCATGATACAGCACGGGGATTTCGTTCGATGTTAAAGTTGTATTTTTAACTGTATAATTTACGACCTCATAAACTAACTCGCAATCAGCTAAAGCCCCTTCGTCCATCAGGGAGCATCTTGGCGTTCACCCTGAAAATTGATTCAGGACAAGTTCGGAATCAATTGCAGAACAGTTTGAGTTTTTGGGGAGCAAGTTTTACCCGTCCGTTTTTTGAAGAATTTTTTATAGAGGAATCAAGCCACTCTCAAAAAATAAACTAAAAATGACTCTATAGTTTTATGGCGTGATAGCGATTAAAAAACGGGCTATTCCGATAAGCTTGATTTGGCATGAAAGCAACAGAAGCAGGGAAGAATTTTGTACAAGTTTCTTAAAATAAGCACCTTTGCCCATTTTCTTTAACCCAAACCTACACCTGTAATATTTGTATACTCAAATGCTAGAGTATACTCTTTGACCTCATACATCACTTATTAACTATAAAGTCATTATTAGTTTATTTTTTTCACCTATTTTAGGTTTTTCTTTTAGAGGTGTATTTTTAGGGGGAACCACAAAAAAAAGATCCCAGCCTGCATCGAAGAAAGGTAGTGTCTAGGTAAACTGAAACGAAAAGTGATTGAGTCAGCGCATCACTTGTCTTGATAATCACTAGACCGCATCATGTAAAGGTGATTATTGCTTGTGCAGCACGAGCGATGGCAGTCCCAAATGGCAATCGGCTTTTTCTCCTGTGCGCTTAAATGGCAGGGGAATAGTACAGCATTAGTACACCACACCGTTCTGACTACAGGTGACGGGGGTATTCTGTTGCTGACAAACTGCCACAATTTTCACTTTGTCCGTGAACAGGGAAAGGGAAACGGTAGAGAAACTAGTACACATTGCAGTACAGTTCCACACTTTTTTCACCGAAATAAATCCTGGGACGGGAGCATCGGCGATAATGATTAACTATCGGGGGTTTGGGGCTGTGAAAATTGACCGTCACGGGAAGGCAAAGGTTTTGTCGGCAGAAGAAATCCAGCGTCTGTTTACTTTGGGGTTAACCACAGAGCGAGACAGAACCCTAATAGGCGTGATGCTGTACACGGGTTGCCGCGTCAATGAAGCAGTTACCCTAAAAATTAAAGATGTTTATAACAGCAAGGGACGGATCAGAGCAGAGATGATCATCCGTAAAGGGAATACAAAGGGAAAGTTAGCTACCCGCAGCATTCCGATTTTGTCAGAACTAAGGAACTTCTTAGCTACTTACAAACCGACAAACTCCCGTGACGGTTTTTTGTTTCCTGGTCGATGGGGGCGCGGTCACTTGCACTCAGAATATGCAAGCCTAATCTTCCGACAAGCTTGCGAACGTGCGGACATCGAAGGAGCAAGCACACACAGTTGCCGGAGAACCGCACTCACTTTCATGAGCAATGCCCAAATTCCTCTGAGAGTCATCCAAGAAATCAGTGGACATCGCAGCTTAGAGCAACTGCAAAATTATTTGGAGGTGGAACCATCCCAAGTCCGGGGTGCGATCGCGGCGTTGTCGATGCTATCACCGCCATCAATGAGCAGCAACAATCAAGACATGCGAAATGCGGATAACACGAAGTTATCAACGGAGTGATAGATCAGGAAATACATCTTAGTTGATCTAGACAGGACTAATAGCCAATAAAGGCTATAAGGATTTTCCCAAAAAACCATTTACAATTCCATCGGCAACACCTCAAGCGATAGCCACTGATAAAAATAAGGCACAAATTGCTATTTATTTACGTAGCTCAGTCGAGGCTTTGCCCACCTTCGACATCGCCGACTTTATCCTTCCACAGGCAACACCTCTTCACTTAGCAAGGCGTAAAATTCCGGGATTTGAGCCTCGACAAGTCGCAATTCACTCGCGGCGATCGCCTCAAGTTCCAACACCGTCTCCCAGCGCAAATCCTCAACCCATCGCTTGAGAATGCCTTTAATCGCGTCAACCCCCTGCTTAATACCAGAGCGAAGTATTTCTACGCAGTGGAGTAGCGTAACGCGATCGGTGAAGAGAGCAGAGGGGCAGGGGGGCAGGGGGGCAGAGGGGAAAGAACTTGTACAAATTTCTTCTTTGTTTCTCAACTCCTCAACTCCTCTGCTCCTCTGCTCCTCCGCTCCCCTGCTCTCATCTGTAGTATCCTCCCCCTGGCAATGGGAGTTCCCTATAGCATTAGGGGGGGGTGTGGATACGGCCTGCTGATTGGGGTTTACACTATATGCAGCAGGGGTTTGAGCAGCGTAATAGGTTCGATTTTCTTTTTGATTACGCTTTTCCACGCGATGAGCAATCACCTGGAGAGCAAATTCTAATTCCTCTTTAGATAAAGAGAAAAGTTTCACCTGTTGACCACGTTTACCTTGCTTGCGGAAAGTCAACTTTAGTCCCAGCTGCTCTAGTAAAGTCGCCAGCAACCAAATAGGTTTACAATCATGTGGAATAGTAAACCCAAGAATTGCTTTGACGTGAGCAGCACAATGTATAGCGATCTCCGTCATCTTGAGTAAGGTGGAATCGTCGGCAGTAACTTCATCACCCTTCATTAAAGAAGTGAGAATTTGATGCAGTCCCAGGTTAAATCTAGCCAGCCACCGCGCCGAA
>NZ_JAYGHE010000158.1:0-4258 GCF_034931145.1 Nostoc sp. UHCC 0252
CGATTGAAGCCTGCGATAATCCTTACTACTCCCAACAAGCCGCAATGTATATTGACAACCCTGTAATATAGTCCGAATCTCTGCTGTGGTTAATCTGATTTCCATTATTGTTTCCCTCCCTAAAATTTATCTCGTTGAATACTAAAACTTGCTCCGACTAAAGAACTGCCTAAGAATGCAGAAAAACTGACCAACATTGCACCCATGCAAATATTTTTCTGTTGCTCCCAACCAGAGATGATGATGTTGGGATTAGCATTTATCTCAATAATCTCCAGCCCCCAGCAAGCCATTGCTCCAACCCCTGAAAAGCCAGTCAAGAGTAGAGAGACAATTGCAGTTATTTCTATGCTGCGCTCGATAAAAATCCTGGGGTTAAATCTTTTTCGAGTCCGACGAAGAACTAACTTACTCTTATTATTTGAAGGCAAAGATGATTGATGAGTTACTTTATGGGTTTTCATTTTGCTTCGTCTAACTCCACAAAAAATCCTGCACCTGTATTCGTAATCTTTACCCTTCTTTGATTGACCAAGGTTTGAATCACACTAAGACTAAAATTTATGGTGCATAACCGAGCGCTGCCACCGCAACGACTTAGGTACTGAAGGCATAACTGGGAATGGTCTTTTGGGACTAGGTTAGTTTTTTTAGGCATGATGTCTTTCCTGTTGTGGTTTGTGGGGGTCAAAGCACTGGGTGAAAAAAAATAGCCAAGCAGTATTAATGCTTGACTAAAGTGTTTTTGAATTTAAAAGGTGAATTTCAGTTATTAGAAATTATCAAGATCGTCAAACTGATTTGTTGCAGAGTGCTTGTACGCTTTGGCTTTATTCATTTGATGGGTAGAAGCTTTAATTACTGGGATTGCAGCTTCCTTAACTGAATCCTTTGCTTGTTGAAATAGAAATTGTGTCGTCCCTTGTGCATCTTCTTCTTTTGGGTCAATTTGTCCCCATAGTGAGCAAGTTAACTCTAAAGATTCGTAGTCACCTAAATTGAACTTACGCGTGTAAGTTACAGCAATAGTCTTGATTTCCATAATTTACTCAAACAATATTCCAAAATGAAGTGTAGCTATTTGGCATCTCTTACAAAGTGACGCTTCTCAAATTACAAATGTCGCCAGAAGTTCTTACTGATAGTCTTGAGACTGACTACCTTGGGTTCTGCTGTCGCTTCAGAGGCATGACCAACAGCCACCGCAGCGACTTGTGGTGCGGGTGTGGTTAACAAAGAATTAAGCAATCTCATTTGATAATCAACATCTTCTACTGAGCGATATACTCTGTATGGTTCAATTTGCATACCCAAAGGTGTTGGGACAATCAAAAGATATTGATTTAGGGCATTGATATAAGCAACTGAAAAATTTCTCTGCTCTACATAAGGACGGATAATCTCTAGTAATTCAATCGCTCTGTTGATTTCAGAAACTTCACAATTACTGTCGATTTGTGACTGACTTCTTCTGTAGCCTTTCATCATCTTTTCGGCTACTAGATTGTTGAATTTACTAACGGCTCTCTGATGATTGCCTAATGTGTGGACTTTGGTTTGCGCCTTATAACCGACTCTGCCCCACTGCACTGTTAAATTACCATCTTCAACTTTTGCGCTCCAGAACTTGTTGCTGTTATGAATTGCGTCTACAAAGACTAAATAGGTTTCCATGTTTCTTACCCTGTCAACTCACCACTTGGCGGGCGTTGCCCCATCGAATTTGATGCTGTAAAGCTTCAAGTATCGTTTCTGCTTCGTCTGCTGTTAGTCCCTTCAACTGTAAGCAGATATTTTTTAAAACCTCTGGAATACCATTCCAAAGAAATCTTTCAAAATGTCCATCTGTCAAAGCTTCTGTTAGAGAATAATCTTCAGGACTACATATTCGCTGCATAAAAACATATTGGGACAAAGTTGTACGCAGCAAAAGCTTAGTTTCTCTATCCAGTTTTTCGAGATAAACTCCATAATTTTGAACAAATTGGTTAATTCGTTCAGTTTGTCCGTAGTAAGTCACTAAATCTGTTGTCATCTTTTTTTCACCTTCTCTTTAACTGATTGTTGGATTTGAAAAAGCGATAAGCCTGACGGCATAGCTACGCTTACCGCCCCCATAGAATCAGGAGGCAATCGCCCTCAAGAAGGGTAAGGGGAAAAGGGGAAGGGGGAAAGAGGGTTTTCTTTATTCCTTTCCCCTTTCCCCTTTACCCTTTCCCCAAGATTATTTCTCAGTTCATATTCCGAAACTTAGCAGCACGCAAAGATTGAGTTTTCGCCGCAACCACAGCACTACTAGCCCGTCGTGCGGTAGATGCCCATGCCTGCATTCGCTCGACTGCCGCAGCGTCCTGAATCGCAAGCGGGGTAATGGTTTGACGACAGGTTTCCAGATCAGCAAGCGTTACCTGCTGCGGTCTATCCTCATCGAATGCCAGCAGAGCAGCTTCTGAAGCAAGGGTTTCCAGTTCTGCCCCTGAAAATTTCGCGGTGTTGGCAGCGATCGCTTCGAGGTACTCCGATTCCAGATGAATGCCAAAACGTTGTAGATGAATCGCCAGAATCTGTACACGCTCCGGTTCTGTAGGAAGATCAACAAAGAAAGATTCGTCAAATCTTCCTTTCCTCTTAAATTCACTTGGTAGTGCTGATGGGTCATTGCAGGTTGCAACTATAAACACCCCAGCAGTGCATTCAGCCATGAACGTAAGCAAAGTACCCAAGATGCGTTGAGAAACACCGCTTGTATCGCCCTGACCTGAAAGTGCTTTTTCGACCTCATCAATAAACAAGACACAAGGTGCGATCGCAACGGCAGTTTTCAATGCGCGTTTAACATTACCTTCGGATTCGCCAACAAGTGAACCTAAAAGGGACGCAATGTCTAGCTGTAGAAGTGGTAAATTCAGTATAGTTGCAATGTTTTTGGCACAGTTAGATTTCCCTGTTCCGGGTGGGCCAGCCAGCAACACACCTTTCGGTTGGGGTAAGCTAAGACTTCTTGCCTCTTGTGTGAACAGCCGCCGCCGCCTCATCAACCAATCACGCAGTAGATCCAAACCACCGAAGGGTATGCTGGCTGGTTTACCCAATTCGATACCCATTTGAGACAGTAGCCGAGTTTTGTACTCGACGGCTTTGGGGATAAAATCAGCGCCAACGACGACACCATCATTAGTTAAGTTTTCTTTGACTGTTAACCGCAGGAAGTCGCTAATCTCCTCCAGGGTTAATCCCAGGGCAGCACGAGAAAGAGTTTCAATTTCACTTTTATTAAGGGAAATAGTGAAAGTCAATTCCTGTTCAATAGCTGACTGTTGTAGATCATGCAAATAAGAATTGATATGAAGTAGTATTTGCTCAACTCCCGGTAGAGGAATTTCACAATAAGGGATTAAGCGTACAAGTGACTCGTGTAATTGAATGTTTTGACCCAGCAGCACAATGCGTTTATCAGTCGGTTTGAGACGATGGTAGAGATTTTTTACCTTGCTAACAACCTCCCAAGATAACGAAGGCGAATTTTTACCAATAAACGAGTGAATGTCACCTAAGATAAAGACTCCATCACTACTAAAATTCGCAATATAGTCGAATACGAATAGTAGTGGATCAGCCTGTGGTGGTTTCTTATACTCTGGCACTGGTTTAAACACCAATCCCCCATCTGCTGCGATTAAACATTGCTCTAAGGTTGATACCCCCAGATTCCAGAAGAAAACTGGACTTGAGAGCTTGCTGGATGCCTCTGTAGTTAGCCATTGAATAATCGTCGCTTCATCAGGAGACAGGACATCAACAGCAGCAATGGGGATTTGTGAATCGAGTGTGGAGAGCAGATTTGAGAGTTTCATGTCAATTATTCAAATATTTCACTTATGAAATGGCGAAGCCTTTATGATCAGCAGTTACCAGCCGAGTTAAGACTGGTAACTGATGACTGATTACTGACGCAAACGTGTTTGATTACTGTTCGTAGCCCGAAGTTGTTGGGTTTGGGCTTCGTCCTTAAACGTGCGATCGCTCACAACTCCAAGTGCTTCTTCAAATGGTTGCGTAGCCGATAAACAACTCACTCCCTCGAACCCCTCCGCCTCCACGCGAACTTCACCTGTAGCGCTGTCAAAATGAATCAGTATTGAACGTTCCATAATTTATCTCCGTGCAAATTGTTTAACTTCTTGATGTCCGGCAAAAGTTAGGCGTAGAGTTTGCACAGTGCCGTTGGTTGCTTCAGCGATCGCACATTCACCAAACC
>NZ_JAYGHE010000159.1:0-4049 GCF_034931145.1 Nostoc sp. UHCC 0252
TTTATTAGCAGCAACGGTATCGTTAGTAAGCGACGACGAAGATCAACCAAAGGAAATTCAACAGGCAGAAATAAACAGCGAAGAATCCGAGATTATTCCAACCCCAATTGCTCTCGAAGCAGATGATGAGGAAACCAAAACAGAACAAACTGAAGATACTGCCAAGATCCAACAAGCACAAGTATTAACTCAGGAGGAATCGCCAGAAACCATGAATACAAAAGCCCGTTCCAAATATAAAATACTTTCCATTGATGGAGGCGGTATTCGGGGCATTATTCCGGCATTACTCCTAGCAGAAATTGAAAGGCGGACACAAAAGCCTATATTCAGTTTGTTTGATTTAATTACTGGCACTTCCAGTGGCGGAATTTTAGCACTTGGACTAACTAAACCACGATTAAGTTCCGATGTCTCTGATAACTTGCCATTGGCTGAATATACTGCTGAGGATCTCCTACAGTTATTTATTGAGTATGGGGTAGAAATATTTTATGAGCCTTTGTTTGAAAGACTACTTGGCCCATTAGAGGATATATTTCTCCAGCCAAAATATCCTTCCGAAAGCAAAGAAGAAATTTTCAGGCAATATTTTGGTAACGCTCCTCTAGAAAATAATCTCAAAGAAGTTTTTGTAACGAGTTACGATATTGAGCAGCGAATTCCGATATTTTTTACAAACAAACTAGAAAAACAGCAAATAGAATCTAAGAATTTTCAAAAGTTATGTGGCGGTTTTTCGCTCCTAGATGCAGCATTGGCAACTAGTGCCACTCCGACTTATTTCGCTCCTCATCGGCTTGTAAACCCCCACAATAGCGGCATCGCCTATACTTTAATCGATGGTGGAGTGTTTGCTAATAATCCAGCCCATTTAGCTATCTTAGAAGCACAAATTAGTAGTAAACGAAAAGCGCAAAAAATCCTCAATATAGAAGATATTTTAGTAGTTTCTTTAGGTACAGGTTCGCTGACGAGTGTCTACCCTTATAAAGAAGTCAAAAATTGGGGACTCTTACAATGGGGAAGACCGCTTTTAAATATTATGTTTGACGGTAGCAGTGAAGTAGTAGCTGGAGAATTAGAACAGTTGTTTGAACCTAGCGATCAAGACGCTAAAAGTTTTTATTATCGCTTTCAAACATTGTTAGATAGTGAATTAGAAGAAATAGATAACACCAAACTCCAAAATACTCGCAAGTTGCAAGCTATAGCCCATCGATTAATATCTCAAAAAAGTCAAGAAATCGATGAACTTTGTAGTCTTTTGTTAAGCTAAATAAGATTTCTTACATCTTGCACCAACTCACTGGTGCAAGATGTAAGATTTTTAATTTCTTCACAAAAGAAATTAGTAATGACTCTCTTATACCAATTCACTTAAATTATGAAACAGATGTAAACCCTGAAAGGGAAATATCTCTAAGTTTTTTAATTGCGAATTGCAAATTGCAAATTGCGAATTGGTATTAGTCATGTTTTCACTTTATAAGGTAGGTAAGTAAAATGGATGAACTCGTCAAAAAAATTTCTGGTTTAGGTCTTCCTGGCATACTTTTTGTGATAGCAACGGGTGCATCAGGGGGTAATGTCGCCGCCGTTGTCGCTATGCTTTCAACGCTGGGCGGGCCTTTAGGTCTCTTAGGAGGTTTAGGCTTACTTGGGCTGGTAGCCGTTCTAGGGGAATATATAGCGGGATTTGGAATTGAAAACATTCTCAAGCTTGTCTATACAGAACGTAGCAAAACTGAATCTGTCAGATTTCTTCTCAAAGAAATTCAAGAATTGCCGATTTCAGATGAGTTAAAACTCAAACTGAAACATCATATTAGCCCAGTAGTCGTTACTGAGCCTAACCAAGGCCCTTTTCCGAGAACAGTCGAAATTGTTGATGAAGAACCATTAACCTAGTACCGCAAGACGGAAGTCAAAAAGCTTATTATTAAGACAAGCTTTTTAACTTATCTAAAAGTAAAAATGGCCTTTGAGTCTAACTTGATTCTCAAAGGCCATTTCAAAATTCCTACTGTAATCAGTAACGGCTACATTTCTAGAATATGCAAACTCCATCTGTGCGTGAGCAAAATACAACAAATCCTTTTTCAGTCTTAATTCAATTTTGGCAGGATGTGAAATTAGTTGCCGGCCCTTATTGGTATCCAACAAAAGCGGAAGGAAGAGCGTTTTCAGATGTGATTCGCTCATGGGGAATGCTCATTCTATTAGTATTATTAATAGTCGTAATCGTCGGTGCGAATGCTGCAAATAGTTACTGGAATCGCTATGTAATTGATATTGTTATTGAACAGAGAGACCTTGATAAATACAATAGTACTTTATTGCTTTCCAGTCTCATTATTGTAGGAATGGTTTTATTAGTAACTCTTTTGAGATATGTCAGAAAAAAAATAATTCTTGACTGGTATAAATGGCTAAACCTTCATGTTATAGAAAAATATTTAAGCAATCAAGCTTATTATAAAATCAATTTTAAATCTGATATAGATAATCCAGATCAACGCTTATCCCAAGAAATAGAACCTATTACTAGTATTGGCTTGAGATTCTCATCTTCTTTACTAGAAAAATCTTTAGAAATGGTCAGTGCTTTGATAATTCTCTGGACAGTTTCTTCACAAATCGCAATTTATTTAGTTATTTATACAATTGTAGGTAATTTAATAGCTGTTTCCTTGAATCAAGGAATAAATAAAGTTAACCAAGAAGAAATTGCATTTAAAGCAGATTTTGCATATTGCTTAACTCATGTTCGTAATCACGCTGAATCAATCGCTTTTTTTCAGGGAGAAGACGAAGAATTAAATATAATTCAGCGCCGATTTAGTAATGTTTTAAAAACTGCTGAACGCAGGCTGAATTTAGAGAGGGGACAAGACGCTTTTGGCAGAGCATATCAGTCTGCCATTAGCGTATTCTCGATGTTTATTCTTACACCTTTATTCCTTCAGGATCAAATTGATTATGGGCAAATAAACCAAGCTAGTTTTGCTTGCTTTATGTTTTCTAATGCTCTAGGAGAACTAATATCTGAGTTTGGGATTTCAGGGCGATTTTCTGGCTATGTAAAGCGTTTAGCAGAGTTTTCAGATGCGCTACAGGATGCTAGTAAACAACCAGAGAACGTAAATACTATTAAAGTTATAGAAGAAGAACGTTTAGCTTTTGAGAATGTCACTTTACAAACGCCAAATTATGAACAAGTGATTGTCGAAAATTTGTCAGTTGCTGTTCACGCAGGCGAAGGGTTATTGATTGTCGGCCCTAGTGGTAGGGGTAAAAGTTCTTTGTTGAGAGCGATCGCTGGTTTGTGGAATGCGGGAACTGGCCGTCTCGTGCGTCCTTCCCTAAAAGAAGTATTATTCTTACCCCAACGCCCTTATATCATTTTAGGGACTTTGCGCCAACAGTTGCTCTACCCTCATACAGACAGGAAAATGAGCGATCGCGAACTTGAACACATTTTGCAACAAGTTAACCTGCAACACTTACTTACCCGCGTAGATGGCTTTGATACAGAAGTTCCTTGGGAAAATATATTGTCTTTAGGAGAACAACAACGCCTCGCTTTTGCCCGGCTATTAATTACACATCCTAGTTTCACTATCTTAGATGAAGCAACGAGTGCTTTAGATTTAAATAACGAAGGTAATTTATATCAACAGTTACAATCAACAAAAACAACTTTTATCAGCGTTGGTCATAGAGAAAGCTTATTTAATTATCATCAATGGGTTTTGGAATTGTCACAAGATTCCAGTTGGCAACTTCTTCGTGTACAGGATTATCAGTTGCAAAAAGGAAAACAAACTGGCATAAACAATCTTGAAAAGCACGAAATCACAATAGATGTTACACCCAATAGTAAATCCAAGAGACAACCAGAAAGATTTATAGAGATAGGCACAGTTGTAGGGCTTTCTCATAAAGAAATGCAAGCATTAACGGACTCTAGTATTAACACCATCAGAAGCAAGGCTAGCCTTGGCAAGCCTATTACTACTAAAGATGGCTTCACCTACCGCTATGAG
>NZ_JAYGHE010000160.1:0-3960 GCF_034931145.1 Nostoc sp. UHCC 0252
TCTACACCAAATAGTTGGTTTTATCTGAGATTGGGAGGGCAACCAACGGACAAGGTAGAAAACGTCTTTTTGTGTTCTACACCAATTGATGCGATGTCAGCAGCAACCTACCTAATCTCAAGTTGCAAGGGGCTACCGCCAACTAGAACAATGTTTATGGTAGCTGATGACCCGAATAACCTACCTATGGAATTTCTCAAAGATACTAATCAAGTTATCCTGGCGTTTAATAATGATCCGCAAGGGAATACTGCTGCTAGTGCAGTATTAGAATTGTTGCCCCAGAGTAAGAGAGTGACAACTTTTAAGCCTGATTGGAGTCAGGAACTAGAAGCTTTGCTGTGGGAGGAGCAACAAAAGCGCAGACAGCAACAGGATGAACTTAGCCTTTGATCTACGGCGACTCTACCGAACTCGTTGCGAATCATGCGCCAACGAGTTTTTAAATTCTGGTCGGGAAATTAGTAAAAACAAACAGACTAGAAAAATTCTTCAACGGTTTTTTTGAAGTACGTTTGCAACACTTTAGTATTATGATTTTTGGTCAAAATTCCCCAACAGCAGCAGAGCGATTTTTGATAAAAATGGCTCTATTGCAGTCACAATAATAGTTAGAAGCAATTTTTAGGAAAAACTGTTGGTGCAAAAATGCTGTCCAATGACATCAATTGACAGTTAACAGCAGTTGTACACTGTTAATAGCCGTAACTGCAATTTGCATCTTATAACTGCTCCTTACTGCTAACAGGCAGCCAAAATGCAGAAAACCTGGGTTTTTAGTCCAAATGGGCAGCTAAAAAGTAATTTGTAACTTACGCTACATTTTACGCAATTGAATCTCCTTTAATCCTACGTAATTTTCGGTGTTTATATGAGCGATGCCAAGCAAGAAATTCTTTCTATTAAACGAGACAGTAACAACATCGATGGCCAAATACTTAATTTTTTAAAGACCAGCCCTATCTCACCTGGGTCTACTTTAGCTGATGCAGTGATGGTAACTCTCAAAGCTCATTGGCTACCTTTGGTGTTGTACTCATTGGGTGTGCGCGGTGAAAAATTGCGTACTCCTACTATTTGGGCGCTTCACCAGTTGGAAGCACAAGCTCGGCTCATTCGTCGCCTTTGTGAGATTGATACTTGATTGAAGCGAGGTAGTGAACATCAAGTGACTTTCCTTGTTAATAGAATCCCATGAAATCAGATATTATTCTCATTGGCCCAATTGGTGCTGGCAAAACTACTATTGGGGCGCTTTTAGCTTCTAGGCTTGGATTGACTCAATATTCTATGGATGATCTACGCTGGTCATACTACTTTGAGATTGGCTATGACGAGGAATTAGCTTTGCATAAGCGAGAAACTGAGGGTTTCTGGGGAGTTTATCAGTATTGGAAGCCATTTGAAGCTTATGCTGTTGAAAGGCTGCTATCGTCACATAATCAATGCGTTATTGATTTTGGCGGTGGTCATTCCGTGTATGAGGATGCTGCTTTATTCCAACGAGTTCAACAAGCTCTAGCACCATATCCTAATGTGATTCTTTTACTTCCATCACCAAATTTAGATGAGTCAATCCAGATTCTCAATCAGCGCAATCACTACTTGCCAGATGATAAACTCAATGTCAACGAACACTTTGTTAGACACGCTTCAAACTATGAACTGGCAAAGTTCATAGTTTATACAAAAGGCAAGACACCAGAAGAAACTTGCAGCGAAATTTTGAACTTGATAGAGGCTGTCGAGTAGCAATGGATATCGGCAAGTAAGAATCAAGTAAGTTTTGAAATTTTCTTAATGGCTTAATTATTTTAATTTATAAGCTTTTCCAGCAGGTACGACCGAGAAACTTCCTTGCTCGGTCGATCCTAGAGCAAGGTGATTGTGATTTGAACTAAAAATTGAAATTTTAACTCATGATATGCTTCAGAAATGAGTATCCAGTTTATAGTTCACTTTTAATATTCGAGTTTTTTACTAATAATGATTATCGTGTAGGGGATAAAAAGACTGTTAAGAGAGACTTTTATATCAAGCCTTCGGCTTGATTATCATTATTATTCAGCTACGATTTGAGGTTAGCGATCGCTCCGTTGTTGGGCGATCGCTTAGACAATGAAATATTTGATTTTTACTCAGATATCTACTAAAACAAAATTTTGAACCATAACATGGGCATTTGAACCATATTTTGAATTGAAAGTTTAAGTTAGAGCAATTTTTTCAGGGATTTTTTGTGCAAGTTTTGTCCAATTGTGTTTTTTCAACTCATTCTCTAGTTATGATTCAGAATTTCAACTCTCACTCATAATTTGATTCAAAGTTTTAATTTGTGATTACGCCCGTGAGTAGCATTGGAACAGGAATGTACGTTAAGCCCAAGATGCTTACTGTAATTGAGTTTGAGCCGACGCTCTCAAATCTATCTATTCCTGTGATAAAGATTTTTATCACAGGAAAAATACGCTCAAAGCCTGAATTATCGGTCAGAATGAGGCATTGAAGAAGGTAAAATTTTTATCGTTATCACAGGAATCAGTGGTTAGCGTACATTTTGGTTCCAATGCTACTCCCACGCGGATTAGCGCGAAAGCCTGAATTTTCGTTAACTCTTTTCTAATTTATGGATCAAAATTTTTCTCATATTATGATTCAAAGCATAGTGATCGCTTCTACTTGATAAAAATCGGATTTTGAGCAGTGAAGCGGATTCAAATGGGGCGCTCCCAAGGTTCACTGTACTGCCGATATCCCAGACGCTTGAATGCAGAAATCATCCGCACGTTATTGACAGAAGTATCACAAAACACCCGCCAAACTCCTACTTGTTGTAATGTAAGTGTTCCTTGTGACAATAGATCGTTTGCAAAACCATGCCCTTGGTACTCTGGTAACACGCCAATATCGTAGATACTTCCTTCCTCTTTGCCTTCTTTGGCACATCCTGTAAAGATAACCGGAAGCACAAACCCTACAATGTCGCCATCTTCGTTAATCCCAAACTGCCACCAGTCATCTTGATACTCAAAGCCATCACTTGCCAAGTTCAAAAATTTCTCAGCCGCTTTGTCAGGCGAACTTTCTGAAATTTTTCTCTGATGACTTTCATCCATTGATGAAGCCATTACACGCCCAACGATTCTTATTAATAGATTCTCGCGCATTGCCTTGACTGGCTCAAAAGTCAATCGCCGTGGAACTTCAATTAACGGTTTAGGCTCTTCCCAAACAAAGGGTACTTTTAGGTAAGTTTGCTGATCCATAGGCAATAGCAACAAAAATCTATTACTCCTTTCATATTACACCATACTACATAATCAGCGTGACAGTTGGTAACTTAACTTGCATAAACACTTAACTGTATTGACAAACTTTGGAATAGCCCCGACCTCGCAATAGAGATGCGAGATAGTGGCTCTCAAAAGCAGGTTGAAGCGATCGCGCAAGTTGGCTTGATATGAAATCTGCACGGGAAGCTATTTGCTATGGGTTAAGCATCAGTAAAAGTTTCAAGTCTCTTCCAGCTAAATGTACCGGCGTTGCTTGCAGATAACTTTGCCGTTACAAACCATTAAGCAGAGGTGCAATAAGTTCTTGGGTTTGTTTACTACTAACTACCGGAATAATTTCAAAAGTCACTCCTGAGCCACGCCACTTCAAAATCCATTCCTGAAGTAAGCATAAGTTATCGCACTCCATCACCTGAAAACATCTACTAAAATTCGGTTCTACCCAGCTATCGATATATTTAAGACCTTCGGGAAACATTCTGCCTTCATCCCGAATACGTTGATAAATTGGCAGCATATCATTGTCTTTAAATCGCTCAATGATCATAAATAGCATTTGATGGTTTTCCAATTATCAGCGTCTTTTGTTAAGTTACCTGGCAACGAGCGGTATATTTAAGTTGCCCTTGTTTTTCTGTAACCTTTAGTATGGAGAGGTTATGTGATT
>NZ_JAYGHE010000161.1:0-3938 GCF_034931145.1 Nostoc sp. UHCC 0252
CGGATTTCTCTTAACATTCAACACTTTTGTAAACACAGCTATGAGAAACTTCATTATATCCCACATTCCGCACTTCAAAATGAAGTTCGGAATGTGGGATATAAAAAATGGTTCTACCATATCTCTTATGCCAAATGGTGTTCAAGTGCCACTAAAGGAACTTTTTGGAAGCCTTTCACTTGGATTAATGAGCATAAAAGAAGTTAGTAGAACCACAAAACCTCGTTACAAACCGTTGTTAATTCCCAATCTTTAACTGTTTGCGCTTCCGGGTGGAAACAATGCCGAATGCACCCATTGCTAAAAGTCCAAGTACGGAAGCAGGTTCAGGAACTGTTTGGAAACCTTCTGGTGGTTTTTCTGCAAAGTAAACTTCATCCAAAAAGTTTCCTATGGAAGGATTACCACCAGCAGCAGATACTGAGTCAAACTGCCAGCGTGTTTTACTACCAGTGGCAACAGTCGTACCTTGATATTCTACCCAAGCTGTGTTGTCAGTACTGTATAGTTGGCTGAAAAGAGTATTGTTAGTCGCAAGGTCAATAATAGACAAACGCATCGTATCTACACCTTGACGACCTTTATGGAAAAATCTCCAAAACATAGTTGAATCAGCTGTAGTATCTACATCTTGATATAAGCTAGATACCTGATTGGCATTAAGTTCAGCATATTGATTTGTACCTAATGCTCCAGCATGGAACAGTCTAGGAGTTTGAATTTCAATTTTATTATCTGTAGCTGTAGTCTCCCACCCAGGAATCAGAGATTCATCTATCGAGTCCCATGACAAGTTACTGCGAACAACGGTATCTTCAAAACTACCATTAATTAAGCCTGAAGCTTTAACTTCTTGTGCATTTCCAACAATACCCAAAGATAGAGCAACAGATCCAATAGTTACCAAAGCAAGTTTGCTAATGTTTTTCATGTTCAGCGAAGTATGAGTGTTCCAGCACCTCTCAAATATAAGTTTCAGTAACCAATGTTTTGATAAAGACACAGTAAGTTTTCGAGGTAAACCTATAAACTTAGTAAATTATTTTACCTGAAAAGCATAGCTTTGCCTAAGTAATACTGCTGAGTCCACTTGCTAGCAAAGCAATTCAAGCCATTTATCTGGCATAAAAAATCTGTTTAACAAGCAGAATTAGAGGAGTTAGGAACCAAAATTTAGGACTGAATTCTGTTGTGGCTGGTGAAACAGGTTGCGTAAAGCCTATGAGAGACGCTTTGCTTGTCTGCAACATGCAGAGTCTTGATTCTGACTGCTGAATTCTTCTTATTTTTCAATGTTTGTTTTTCTAACTTGCTCATCAGGGCGCGATCGCGTCAAAATAAGAGTAAAAGACGCTGTAACCTAACTTAACAATGACCCTGCTTGAGCAAATCTCCCCTCAACCTACACCGCCAGACTTGCGGGGATATGAATATGACTTGGTAATTGTCGGCGGTGGGATTATTGGGTTAACTCTAGCCTCTGCTTTAAAAGATTCTGGCTTGAGTATCTTGCTGATTGAAGCGAAAGTTGCATCAGCAGCTGTCGCTAAAGGACAAGCTTATGCAGTTCATCAGCTTTCGGCGCTAATTTACCAAGGAATTGGGGTTTGGGACAAAATATTGCCTCAAATCGCCAAATATTGCCGAGTTCGTCTTTCTGATGCCGATTATCCCAATGTGGTGGAATTTACCACAGATGATATAGATACAGCAGAGTTGGGTTATGTGGCGGAACACCAAGCGCTGTTGCAGCCTTTGCAGGAGTTTGTCCAAGATTGTGCAAATGTGACTTATCTGTGTCCGGCGGAAGTTGTAAATACGCAATATCACAAAGATATAGTAGCGATAGATATTAAAGTTGCCGATCAGTTATACACAGTTCGCAGTAAATTAGTGATAGCAGCAGATGGGGCGCGATCGCCAATTCGTCAAGCTGCTGGGATCAAAACCTCTGGCTGGAAATATTGGCAGTCTTGCATTGTGGCATTTGTCAAACCAGAAAAGCCCCACAATAACACCGCTTACGAAAGATTTTGGTCTAGCGGCCCCTTTGCGATTTTACCTTTACCGGGGAACCGTTGCCGCATTGTGTGGACAGCGCCCCATGAAGAAGCAAAAGCTTTATGTGCCTTAAATGATGAGCAATTTTTGGCAGAACTTACCCGTCGCTATGGCGATCAGATGGGTAAATTGGAATTACTAGGCGATCGCTTTGTATTCCAAGTACAACTCATGCAAAGCGATCGCTATGTTCTCCCCCGACTGGCATTAATTGGTGATGCGGCGCACAATTGCCATCCTGTGGGTGGACAAGGTTTAAATTTGGGAATTCGGGATGCCGCAGCTTTGGCGCAAGTAATCCAAACAGCACACCAAGCGGGTAAAGATATTGGCGACATTCAAATTCTTAAAGGTTATGAACGCTGGCGCAAGCTGGAAAACCTGACTATTTTAGGTTTCACCGATTTATTAGATCGGATGTTTTCTAATAACTTTTTACCTGTGGTGGTGGTTCGTCGCTTGGGTTTATGGTTTTTGCAACGGGTTCCTTTCTTAAAGGTGTTTATGCTGAAATTGATGATTGGCTTGAAAGGACGGACTCCAGAATTGGCAAAACATAAACGCTATACTACAGCAGCTTGAAAAATCTGGTTTGGGGTGAGATTCAATTCGGGAAAAGTTTGGGAAATAATGCGATCGCTTTCTCGAAACTTACTTATTTGATATTCCTCATCAACCAAGTTACACACGGTGATTGTCGGTTGTTTGGGATTGCCGATAAAATTGCGTCCACCCAAGGCAGCATAATCGACAATCCAGTATTCTGGGATACCCATCTCTTCATAGTCAGCGTATTTTAAATAGTAATCGTCTCGCCAGTTGGTTGATACAACTTCAATTACCAAAGGTATTGATGCACCCAAACTCAGGGTAGATTTTTTTTTCCACAATGGTTCATTTTCCAGATTTGCACGATTTAACACTAAGACATCTGGAAAATAACCAGAATTTTTTTCAGGAGGTCTAACTATAACTTGGTTAGGGATACCGTAGGGCAATCCTAGACGTTTGATTTCAACAGGAATTTCGACACCTAGAAAGCTTTTAACTTCCTCATGTTCCCCTACTGGTTGTGCCATCTCAACAATTTGTCCTTTATGTAGTTCGTAGCGTACTCGTCGATTTTCGGGTAGCCAATCGACAAATTCCTCAAAGGTTACTAGCTTGGGTATGGCTTGAGTCATGACTTTTGAGAGTTATTGCTTTGGAAATATTATCTCTAATCTAGGGGACTTCGGACAGCTTTTCCACCACGGTTAAGCATATAGGATAAATCACAATACCGTTCAGTTAAGCCCAAAATCCTCTGTAGAGACGCAAAATTGTACTGGGCTTCTCTACGAGACGCTAACGCGAACGCCCCGCTACGCTAATGCGTCTCTACTGAAATCAATACCAAAAATCCTTAACTAAACCGTATTGGGATAAATCATTGTAGTTTTTGAGTAATTCCTTTACCGTGCGGATGTCATAGCCATTTTGCAGTAAATGGATAGTGAAACCTATGACAACCAACCTTTTTTTTGAATACCAGCTTGACAAACTGCTTGTTTTAATGATTTTTGTAAATTACTTTTATGGCTGCTTTATGTTCCCACCTGAAGGGAAAAGGGCATTCTATGTTTAGACCGAAACACTTTTCAAACAACCTCTTAGAAAACAACGTTGATATCAAGCAGCGACTAAACAAATGATTCAACAAAAATCCCCTATATTCTCTCATTGGCTCAGGCAAATTGGAGGTACTGTTGTTTTAGCGATCGCCTATTATGGAATGGCTGAAATTTCACGGCACGTTGCCTCCACACCCCAGAATGTTACCCCAGTTTGGCCCCCAGATGGAATTGCTGCCGGGGCTGTTCTATTGTTTGGTAAGC
>NZ_JAYGHE010000162.1:0-3835 GCF_034931145.1 Nostoc sp. UHCC 0252
CCGACGGTGTATTCATATTGCACCTTGATTCAATGAAGTTTAGGGATATTTTCCTTTCTATGATTATTCTCCACTCAATGCGCTGCAATTGGGTACAGATTTTCTCACAAGTGAGTGAGCCTCGCCAAGGAAAGAGCTTTGCTAAGGTGAAAAAAGTAGTGGTTAGTGAGCTATGAGTGAGCTACTAATAAGGTAGGCTAGAGTTGTATCAAGTGTTAAAGTCTACCAACTATGGCAACAAAAAATCCCCGTATAGCAGCCTACCCACCACCCAAAGTCTATGAACTGTTGGTTGAATTTAAGCGCTCTCAAGGATTAAAGTCAGATTCTGCCGCTATTGTGGCAATTCTGGAGACTTACCTATGCGGTAGCCTACCCAATGTGCTACCAAGTGAGCTATCAAGTACGCCAAAGCGAATTGAGGATTTAGAGGTGAAGGTGAGTAGTCTGCTTTCTGATGTAGCAGTACTCAAGCAGGCAATGAGTCAGTATACTTGTCAAGCATCTGGTGAAGACCTATCCAACGGATATCTGCATCAAAGAGATAACTACGAGGCATTAAGTGAGCCACCAAATGAATCACCTAACAGAATCCTTGACTTGACAAACGAATCTGTAGTTACGTCCGGGAGTACATCTAGAAGTGAGCTACCAATAACTGGGGCAGATGTTGACACTGAATTATCGAAGTCATCTACTATTGAAACCGTATCTGCCGACAGTGAGCTATCAAATGAGTCACTATTGGTAACACCAACTGCTGAATCTATCTTAAATTCAATACTAATTGAGGAGACTACGCCTCCCTATAATGAGCTACTAAGTGAGCCAGCATCAAATGACTTACTAGAGACCGTCATTGGTGAGCCATTTCATGACTCACTTGATGGTCTACCACTACTCAAAGAAAATAATCATCCCAAAGTATCATCTGATAATAGTGAGCGACTTACTGGCTTACCTGACAGCTCACTAAAGAAATCCGAAAGTAAAAATTCTCTGGAAGTCCCATCTCACCTGACTGGTGCAGCTTTAGCAAGAAGACTAAATGTTTCTCCTAGCACCCTTCGTCATAAGAAAAATGCTCCCAATTTTGGGCAATGGACTTCTCTTCATGATCCAGATGGAATTGCTTGGCATTTTAATGGTGAAAAATTTATTGAAAAACCCTCACCCGAAGACAGTAAAACCCCTTGAGTACAAAATTACTCAAAGGGGTTAACGATATTCAAACTATTGTTTTCGGCTCACTATCAAACTGGTATTATTCAGATTTAACTGGTACGCGGCGGATTTTTTCACGTAAAGTCTCTAAAACTTCGGGTGTGACTATATACCACCAAGGACTTCTAGGAGTTTCTTGGAATGCCTGAATAATTCCTTTGTCTCGCCAGTAATAGACAGTATGAATTCCAACACCCAGTTTTTTAGCAAGGGTACTGGTGGAATAGTAACCTTCCGGGCTGACCCCAGATTTCGCAACACTTGGGTCACTTAAAGGCTTATCAATACCAAACTTCCAACGAATCCAGGCGACACCTTTTTTCGTAAAAGCACGCCCAGTACCACCCACCAAACCTCGGCGATTCAGTTCATCAGCAATTTTCGTATCAGTTCGACCCGGGGCTAATTCTTCAATAAGTTGAATGACTTCGTTGGGTGTTCGGTATTTGTCTGCATTTGTTGGGCGTGTTGCAATCAACTCACTTGTAGCTCCTGTATGCCAGAGTATTTGGATATGAGTAGAGCGTTCTGGAGCATCAATTGGGGTGATAGCAACTTGTTTTACTAACAACCCTAGTATTTCTTTACGCTCAAGATTCGTAGTAGTACTGGCGTGCCAAAGTGTGGGAATATCGTTGGCTAACTGTAAAATTTGTTGCCGTTGCACTGCTGTTAATTCCAGGCGTTGTACAAGACGTGCTTTTTGGTATGCCTCTTCTAACTCTGCTAACTGTTGTAATTTTTCATTCCATCGTCTTTCTAGTGTACGGGCTACTAAACGATTTTCTGGCTCGGTTGCATCATATTGTCGAAAAGCTCTGTCAGCTTCGTAACGTGCCCTTTCCAGTCGCAGTTGCCATGTTTTATCTGCCTCATCTGCAATATTTTCAAGTTCAGATAGGACAGCAAGGGAAATATCTAGTTGCTCGTCCGTAAAAGCTGACAGCACATGAGCGGAAACGGCTGTATCAATTGCTGCTCCTGCAACACTCCAGCAAGCACCAACGCTACCATCTTGTTTACGAGCTTGGGTACATTCGTAAGCTGCTCTACAACCACCAGTACCGTGGTAGCGAGGACTCATACGACGACCGCATTTACCACAAATTACTAAACCTTGGAGGAGAGCAAAGCCCTCTCTAGGTGTGCTAGGACATCCATCTGATAAAGAAACGGGGCTATTCTGCCTGAGTCGTTCACAATTAGACAAATATTCAGACCAACTAATGTAAGCCTCGTGAGCGTTGTGGATTATCACTTTCCATTCTTCTTGGGGTAGTTGCTGGATTTTAACTTTCTTTATTTGCCCACCCTCAATGACATTAATACTGCGTCGTCTACCATACACGTATGTCCCTGTGTAAGTTGGGTTGTGCAGTAGGGCAGTTATACGGCTAAGGTTGGCTGGCCCCCAATGAAGTGTACCAATATCCCCAGGCCGCCAACGTCTTCTTGGGAAAGGAATTTGGTTCACACAAAAGTAGCGCATCACCTTAAACGCCGTTCTAAGTTCGCGGAACTGTTGAAAGGCTAACTGTATTGCGGCAACTACACCCTCATCTGGGTCTAGCACCAATTTTCCTTCTGGGTCGTAGACATAGCCAGTAGGTGGAGAACAGCGCAGTTCTCCTTTTTTAGCTTTATTGAGTTTGGCTCCTTGTAACCGTAAGCGCATACCATGTAGTTCCGTGTGGCTCCAAGTTCCCTTAAACCCCAGTATCACTCGGTCATTAAAATCATTTGGGTCGTAAATCCCATCGTGGTCAATTACCAAGGTATCCGTTAGGGCACAGATATCTAAAAGTTTATGCCAATCTGCTTGGGAACGAGAAAATCTTGAAGCTTCCAGAGCCAAAACAGCCCCCACCTCCCCTAAACCAACAGCAGCCATTAGTCGATGAAAATCTTCGCGTCCTGTTGTCGTTTGACCACTTTTACCAAGGTCACTATCCAATACTTCAATTTGACTCTTGTCCCAACCCAAGGTTAATGCACGGTCAGCTAGGGCATATTGTCTCTCAGTACTTTCACGGTGAAATTCTACCTGATTGGGTGTTGACTGTCTTAAATACACAACAGCACGGCGTTCCAGATGGGTTGAACTAATTTTATTATTCATCTGGTTTACTCCTGGTTATCGCTTTCTCTGTCTGTTGAGTGGAGAGTATTTTGTCCACTAACCGTGCTGTTAGCTTTATGAGGCGACTTAGCCTTTCTTCGTTTTTGGGTTGAGTGGTTGCTAGTAGATGCTTTTTTCTCATTTTTTTTCTTGTGTTCGACTTCAATATCATCAAGAACACAAGAAGATTCAGACGTTATAATTTGCGATCGCCGAGCTACCCATTCGCTTAATCGCAGTAATTTCTCAGGTAAAAACTTCCCGACTGTTTGGACTGTGAAAGCTTGCTGTGTCCATAGGTCGGTTTCCGTTGCTGGTAGAGACAAAAATCCTCCCAAAGGACTTTCTACAGTTACTTTAGTCTCTTGGCCAACTTTACGAATTTGCTGTATTACAACAGACTGACCACATAACGGGTGGATGGGATTGATGATGGTGACACAACTTCCCAAAAGTGACTTGAAGTTATGTGCAGTCTTACTGTACTGTTCC
>NZ_JAYGHE010000163.1:0-3645 GCF_034931145.1 Nostoc sp. UHCC 0252
CGCACCAGCGTCACTGAAGATGAGGATTTGTTTGTCACCCTGCATGAATGCAGCAGTTTCAGCAATATTCGCACCACTACCCCGTGAATCAACGAACAAACGTCCAGATTCATCTTTCAGAACTCGCTTGCTGCGACCAGTTACTTCGGCAATTTGTTTGTGACCGAAGTGCCACAGCAATTGTTCTAATGCGCCGGGGATGGGATCAAGGCTTGCTAACTTATCGACTAAAGCATCTCTCAAAGCTACAGCTTCTTGGGAGATAACTGGAGAGCCATCAGCGTCAAAGACTGGCTCGGATTTTTCTTCTCCATCAACGCCAGAATGAATGGAATGCAGATGAACAGGGAAAGCACTCATCAGGTAATCCATGAGGTATTCCCGTGGGGTCAGGTCAAGATTAAGATCCTTCCATTCGGAAGCAGGAACTTCATCAAGTCGTCGTTTCAAAAGTTCTTCATTAGTCGAAACTATTTGAATGACAACAGCAAGACCAAGGGATAGATCCTGCTCAATCGCTTTGATCAACTGCGGACATTTCATCCCTGTGAGAAGATGATTGAAGAATCTTTGCTTGTGCGATTCAAACTGCGAGTTGGCAGACATCTTAGCAGCACGATTGTACGTTTTTGCGCCAGTTATATTGCAAGCTTCTAAGGCTTTGTCTAAATTATTATGAATAACACCAAAAGCATCGGAGTAGCTGTTATAAATCCGTTCCTGAGTCGGCGTTAACTCAATTTCGAGAGTTTGATATTCAACTCCCTCGAAGGAAAGGCTCCGCGCCAGATACAGTCCCAAAGCCTTGAGATCCCTGGCGACCACTTCCATTGCAGCGATACCACCGCCCTCAATGGATTCCACAAAATCCTCACGGGAGGTAAACGGAAAGTCGCCCGTCTGCCAAAGCCCCAGACGATTTGCATAAGATAGGTTGGGTGCGATTCGTTGGTTAGTGAATCACGGTAATCAGTCCGTAAATAACTAACCCAGTCCGACAGCAGATTACTGTCACAAAAAGGCTGAACTCTCGGTTTGATGCAAGTGCAAGTCTTGCCATTCAGACTCAGAATTGACTCCTTATCTGCCCACACCGAACAAGCTCGGTTCTTGTAGAGTGAAGCTGGGAACAGGGCGCAAACAGACGACCGTTGCGGGTTGACACTGGCGCTAACAGGGAGTTCCTATGGTGAAACAGAGCCTAGAAAAGCGACTTATCTTAGGGCAAGGGCGCAACAAAAAATCCCTGATCCCACTGGAGTTCATTCCCGCCGAACCATCTAACCAGTAACGGCAAGAGTCCAGGGAATCCAGTAATCGAATTGGCTACATCTAACGGAACAATCAATCTCACCGAGGGAACGAATAAAAACGATTTGTGAGTCCTGGGGCAGTCGATCCCCAAGTAGGCTAGACGAGAAGCGGAATCCTCACAAGTCGGGTAGGACAGACCGTAATTGGTCTGAGGTGTTCAGAATACACAAACTCCAGAAGAGAAAATGATTAGACACAGTTACAAAACTAGTGAATCTTGGAGAGCCTTACCGTGGAAGAAATTCCGCCGTAACCTTTTCCGCCTTCAAAAGCGTGTGTACAAAGCGGTTCTTGTTGGAGACAAACGGAAAGCTAGGTCACTCCAAAAGCTCATTCTAAAATCCACCTCGGCTCGATTTCTTGCAATAAGACAAGTATCTCAGCTAAACGCTGGTAAAAAGACGGCTGGTATTGATGGTAAGAAATCCCTCTCATTTGAAGAACGCTTCAACCTTGAAGACTTACTGAAAATGAACAGTGGAAATTGGAAGCATCAAGGATTACGGGAAATCCCCATCCCCAAAAAGGACGGGACAACCAGAATGCTTAAGATACCAACAATTGCGGATAGGTCTTGGCAATGCCTAGCAAAATACGTACTCGAACCAGCACACGAAGCCACCTTCCATGCGAGGAGTTACGGGTTTAGAACTGGGCGCTCTGCCCATGATGCACAAAAGTACATCTTTGACAACCTTAGATCCCAGTCCAATGGAATAGAAAAACGAGTAATTGAACTCGATATCGAAAAGTGCTTCGATAGGATTAACCACTCAGCAATAATGGACGAACTCATCGCCTCCAAAGGCTTAAAACTCGGTATTTTCCGATGCCTCAAGGCAGGGGTAAACCCAGAATTTCCTGAACAAGGAACCCCACAAGGGGGAGTGGTCAGCCCACTATTAGCTAATATTGCACTCAACGGAATTGAGAGTATCCACAGATACCACGCTCTACATAGAGATGGTAGAAGGATTACACCTAAAACAAAGGCAGAACAAATTGCCTCGCCATCAATCCGATACGCGGATGACATGGTTATTATACTCCGACCAGAAGACGATGCAACAGAGATACTTGAAAGAATCAGCGAGTTCCTCCGCAAACGCGGAATGAATGTAAGCCAAAAGAAAACCAAAGTTACCGCCGCGACAGATGGGTTTGATTTCCTCGGCTGGCACTTTAAAGTCCAGAAAAACGGAAAGTTCAAATGTAGTCCCTCAGTGGACAACTTCAAAGCTTTTCGTAAGAAAGTAAAACACATCGTCAACAACTCGAATTATGGCGCTACCACAAAAGCTGAAAAATTAGCCCCGGTAGTCAGAGGTTGGAGAAACTACCATAAGTTCTGCAAGATGGACGGGTCTAGAAACTCGTTATACCACATCCAAAAAAGAGCTTACACGGTATTCAACAAGGAAACCAAGCAAAACCGCTACTCTAGCAAGAAATTACTAGACAAAGCATTCCCAAAGGTTCCTTACTCCGAAAACAAACACACTTCTGTCAAGGGAACTAAATCACCCTACGACGGAGATACAGCCTACTGGAGTAAACGTAACAGTAAACTCTATGATGGCGAAACCTCTATTGCTCTCAAGAAGCAAAACCATAGATGTGCTTCCTGTGGCTTAAAGTTCATCGATGAGGAACGGGTTCACCTGCATCACATCGACGGAAATCACGTCAACTGGAAGAAAAATAATCTTGAAGTAATTCACGAGAGTTGCCACGATTACAAACACATGAGCAAAAGCGCAAGCTGAGAACATCGGGAGCCGTGTGCAGCGAAAGTTGCACGCACGGATCTAACTGAGAGGTGCGGGAGATAATACTCCCCATCGACTCACCAAACCTTCGTCGCTCCAGTAGCAGAAACATAGATAACCCGTGCTGATGGTAGTGCGTTTTGCAACCGCAGCCCAACAATACCTTGCTGGGATGCTGCAACCATGCCCAGTTTGCCCTCTTGCGCCATTGCGTTACCCATCGCGTGACACTCATCAAATGCGATCGCTCCCTCAAAGTCCTTACCTGCCCACTCAACGATTTGCTTAAGCCGACTTTTACCATTCTTTTGAGAGCGTAGAGTTGAGTACGTGCAGAAGAGAATACCTTGGGTGAAAGGGATGGGGTCGCCAAGTTTGATGTTGCTCAGGTCGATAATGTCTTTTGTATCACCTCCTAAAGCACACCAGTCTCTACGGGCATCTTCAATTAAGGCAGAACTTTTAGATACCCAAATGGCTTTAGAACGCCCCTGACACCAGTTGTCGAGGATGATTCCCGCACATTGTCTACCCTTACCGGCACCCGTCCCATCGCCAAGAA
>NZ_JAYGHE010000164.1:0-1750 GCF_034931145.1 Nostoc sp. UHCC 0252
GTCAGCCTTAACTTCATCAAGTCGTCGTTTCAAAAGTTCTTCATTAGTCGAAACTATTTGAATGACAATTGCAAGACCTTGGGCTAGATCCTGCTCAATCGCTTTGATCAGGGTAGGGCATTTCATCCCGGTCAGCAGATGATTGAAGAATCTTTGCTTATGCGACTCGAACTGAGACACTGCGCTCATCTTCGCAGCACGGTTGTAAGTCTTGGAACCAGAGATATTACAAGCTTCCAGGGCTTTATCTAAATTATTATGAATAACCTGGAAAGCATCGGAGTAGCTGTTATAGCTCCGTTCCTGCCTCGGCGTTAACTCAATTTCGAGCGTTTGATACTCCACCCCCTCGAATGAAAGGCTCCGCGCCAGATACAGTCCCAAAGCCTTGAGATCCCTGGCGACCACTTCCATCGCGGCGATACCACCGCCCTCAATGGATTCCACAAAATCTTCACGGGAGGTAAACGGGAAATCCCCAGTCTGCCAAAGTCCCAGGCGATTGGCGTATGAGAGATTTGAGACTTTAGTTGCACCAGTCGCAGAAACGTAGATAACCCGTGCCTGCGGTAATGCGTTTTGCAACCTCAGCCCAACAATGCCTTGCTGGGATGCTGCAACCATACCGAGTTTACCCTCTTGAGCCATTGCATTGCCCATACTGTGGCACTCGTCATAGGCGATCGCTCCCTCAAAGTCCTTGCCTGCCCATTCAACAATTTGCTTGAGCCGACTTTTACCGTTCTTTTGAGAACGTAGAGTTGAGTAGGTGCAGAAGAGAATGCCTTGGGTGAAGGGGATGGGGTCGCCAAGTTTGATGTTGCCCAGATCAATAATGTCCTTTTCGCTACCGCCTAACGCACACCAATCACGTCTTGCATCCTCAATCAGTGCAGAACTCCTTGATACCCAGATTGCTTTTCTTCGTTCCTGACACCAATTATCGAGGATAATGCCAGCTACCTGTCGCCCCTTACCAGAACCCGTGGAATCGCCTAAGAACCAGCCACGACGAAATTTTACGGCATCTTCTTCGCCAGTCGCCGCTACAGTCACATTATCCCATGAATCATCCACAATATAAGACCCAGACAGGAATTCACAGTGCGCTTGACCTGCGTAAATCACGCTCTCAATCTGTGCCTCTGACAACAAGCCTTGTGCGATAATATTGCCAGGAAGATGCGGTTTGTAAGTTGGTGCTGGTGGCGAGACAAGTGCTAAGGCTGCACTTTCGCAAAGCAATGAGGGATGAGGTAAAGCGTCCTTGATTCGGATTCTTTGTGGGCGATAGGTTTCGTATAGGGTATCTTTCAATCCCTCACTAGCCGTCCACTCGATAACCTCATATTCCAGCACTACTACGTCGTCTGGAAGAGAGGAAACTGTTTCTGGTTGTGCAACTGTAGTACGTTTTGGCAATTGAACAACTTTTGCTCTCGCAGCAGCTTTGATATCTGAGCGTTCCCACGAAGACCTCTGTGGCAACTGCTCAATTAATGCCAGTATTTCAGGCAGATCCAAAGTTTCAGTAATACAAGGGATTTCGCTGGAGTCAGCCAGAACTTTGTCGATCACTGTAATCCGAGTGTCGATAGTTGTCCCATGTTTTGAGTAAACCTTGCCGTTAACCCCGACTGACATTAAAACTCGTGCTTCCGAGTGCCACCTAACAAAAGTCTCTCGCCAAGTAGGATTATTGGGAGAGAACCAGTTGGCTGTGATTGTTACCAGTCGTCCACCGTCAGCT
>NZ_JAYGHE010000164.1:2016-3561 GCF_034931145.1 Nostoc sp. UHCC 0252
TTTTGCTACCAGATAAGCAAGCGGCAAAGGGGTGGAGAATTGCTGAAGCTGTACTGACTCTTCACTGCGGCGAGTATGCGTCGGGCACAGGGCTATTAACTTCTCCAATTCTAATAATACTGTTAGCGGCGACTCTAATAAAAGCTTGTAACCTTTTTGACGCAGATATAAGATTTGCGCTACTTCCACTGCTTCGTAAGCGTCTTTCCACTGCCATGCGCCCTCTGCTGCCGTGCCTAGAAAGTAGCGATTCATCTGGGCTTGGATTGTCCTGGTGGAGATAGTCCGTTGCTCAATCAGTGATTTGGTGAGTTCTTGAGCAACGTTGAGGATTGATTGTCCGTAGTCCAGAACTGTTTCTAGGTCAAACAGAGTTCCTTGCGTGGCTATAAGGCTGACCATATCTATTATATGAATACATCACTTTCGCTTTGGCGTAGCCATTTGACCGAGAAGATTGGAGATTGGAGATTGAATGTTTTTGGTACAAGCCCAGCACTCAAGTGGGTGGAATAAATCTAAAAGACGCTACGCACAGTCGCTTTCCGCGTCGCTATCGTCAATTCTCTTATCTTCTCGGCAATCTACAATTGTTTGAGCTAAGGACGGGTTAACTATAATTTTTTTGGTACTTTCCAGTTATCTTGCGTGGCTTGGTGGACTGGTGCTTAGTACTAGTTGAGGCGAATTTCTTAGACGTGGAGGATTTTGCTTTAGTCCGCTTGGGTTTGGTCGGTTGTGCTTTGGCAGGTGGGAGTAGTCGGAGTCTGGGGAAAGGGATTATAACTGCTGGCGTGGGAACAGAATGGTCAGGGGATTGTAGTTCTAAAGTCCAAGGGTCGGAAATATTCTCAAATGCGATCGCCCTTGGAGTAGGTTGTGATGCTGTTGCGGAAACTGTGGGCTGTTCAATAACTGGTAGTTGCCATCCGACTGGCGGTAAGGGTACAACCCACAAACTATTCATGAAATCGAAAACCATCAGCGCAACAAAGCTCATAACGACTACTTGGATCGTCAGGGTGAGAGTAGCTTGGATATCCATGATTAACTCCAAATGTTTGTGATTTTTCAATGTAGTGAGGCGTTGCAGTTGGGTTTGGTCGTTGCAACTCTCACTCTGGTTTTGGCGTAGCCATATTCCCATTCACAAAACGGGTGATTATGTTTACCCAGAGCATTGAAATCTTGTTAGCAAAGGCTAAGATCCAAAAAATTACTAATTGCAATAAGCAATGGCAAGCAAAGAAATCCAAGTCCGAGAGTACACTGTCAGAGCGCACAAGCGGGAAATTCATACTCGCGTTTTTAACTTCGTATGTAAGCAATGTGAACAGCCCACACAACGAGAAACCTTTGGAGTTAGACCTCTATATTGCGAGAAATGTCGTCCGCCTCAACCTCCCAAGCAATCGAAAGTAGTCCCTATAGGCAAGAGGAAACCCAGAGCGATGAACTATAAGAGTGGGAAGGATATAGCTGGGTGATTTGTTGTCTCTTGGGTGAGTGAAGCAGTGCGCTCATTCGCCCAACCTAATTCAAACT
>NZ_JAYGHE010000165.1:0-3369 GCF_034931145.1 Nostoc sp. UHCC 0252
TAGTGATCTTGCCTTACTTTTGTTCCTGATACGGAAAAAGTTTTGCGTTCGCTATCTACAAGTCGATTAACTGCTTTTAAAGCCAGGCTTACGTGTTCGCCATAAAATTCACTACAGTAAAAATGTGTAATTCTTTTTGACTTTAATTTTTTCAGAATATATTCTTCGTGCTTTTTCTTAATCTCAAGGGTATCACCAACCTCTTCAGGGCCATCCCAAGCTTCAATTATCTCAATTGTCGGATACAGTTTTTGCAACCATCTGGCTCGAACTGTTAAGGGAATGGCCGTTATCTCTGGACAATCATAAATTATCACTAGCACTTCATCCATTTCTGCTAAGGCAGTCTCAATCACAAATTGATGTCCTTTGTGAAGCGGCGCGTACTTACCAAGCGTGAGTCCACATTTCCTGCCCATAGTTTTAATTTGGTCTTGGCTACTGCAATCTATTAACACAAAATGAATCTTAGCTATATTTGTCCTTGAATAATCTTTGTCAATTCAGTACGGCTACGAATTTGCTTCTGACCAAAAGCTACCCCAAAATTAATTAACAATATTATTTCTTATTAAGAAAGGGGAAAAGGAATAAATTTCTAGCAACATATAAAAAAGACATCCCTAAAATTGTGGTTGAAAGTTTGGGAGAAAATATCGAGCTATTATGAAATACTCTACTGATTTACTTTCTACAATAGAGTCTATAAACATACATTAGTTTTACGCTAAAAGCTATTTACAGTATTTTTTAAGAAGGGATACAACTAGTTCATAACTATTAGACTGAGTTTGTACTGCATAGGCTTCTCTTTCTAAATCTTGCCTGTGAACATCAGTATAGCGTATAAAAAAAGGTCGAGCATAATTACTTGGCTGAATATTTAGACCTAAAGTTTTTATTTTCCCTTTCCCTGCACATACTTGTGCAGCATGAACCGCTTCATGAATTAGAGTCTGAGTACCAATATGTAGCTCAAAAACTACTGGATTAATCCAAATTTTTTTGTCAGCCTCTCTCAATAATCCATAAGCTCCTCGCTTTGGTGGTAACTCAATTATTATCTGAAACCCTTGATTTTCTAATTGGTTTTTTAAATTAATAAATTTTGGTTCGAGAGTAGGCAATTGTGAAATAAATAAGAAACAAGTTAATAGCAAGGTTTGGATCATTTTGATAAACAACAGAAGACGCTCCAAGAAAAGGCATCACGGAGGCAGGTGTTGGTACGCGATCGCGCTTTTTTACATCTGCAATTCAACACTCACGTTCTCTCTGCCGTTGCCATGCCCTGTCTTTATAAGAGCGAGGGTTACAGCTTTGCAGTGATTGGATTGCTAGTGTTAAAGCAATTTATCTATGGCGCTACTTTTTCTTTAAACTGTTTCCCAGCAGAAAACGCAGGCACTTTGGTAGCTGGGATAGTCATTGGCTCATTGGTTTTCGGATTACGCCCTTCGCGTTCTGAGCGATCGCGCCGCTCAAATGACCCAAACCCAATGAGCGTTACCTTTTCACCATTGGCTACAGCCTCAGTAACAACTGACAAAAAAGCACTGATGACTTCATCAGCTTGTTTTTTTGTGATGTTAGTCTTTGCTGCTACAGCATCCACTAATTCGCCTTTGTTCATAAATCACCCTGAAGTGTTGCAAATAAAAGAAATGTAGCATTACCATCTCTGATTGGTAAAGGGTAAAAAGAAATGAATTTACATTAATTACTTAAGAATCAATCTCAATACAAATCACTGTAACGTATGGATTAATTACTGATTCTGGTACATCAATTGTTAATTCTCCTAACGGATTAGAATTGAGGATAGAATCCATAATTGCACAGCGACTTGTGTAAGTTAGTTCTGTACCGTCAGCAAGAAGAAACACCGATTTTACTCGTTTGATTGGTATACCCCTAACTGATATTGTTTCGTAAGGTTTCATTAATAGGTGTAGATAAATGCGATCGCCCTTACGAGTTGAGGGGCCATAAAATTGCCACGGTTCTAATCCTGGGGTTGTATCCAGTATACTTTCACAGTGACTCTCCATCCAATCTGCTATATCTTTGAGACGCTCTAACTGCTCAGGAGGGATTTGTCCATTACCCATTGGACTAACATTGAGCAAAAGATTGCCTCCTTTGCCTGCTACTTCGCAAAGGGTATGAATTAGCTGACGAGATGACTTGAAGCAATGATCGTCTGAATTATATCCCCAACTTTCATTAATAGTCAGACAAGTTTCCCAAGGATGATCGGGTGGATGAGGCGGAATAAACTGTTCAGGAGTTTCAAAGTCTCCACAATTTGGAAGACGATCGTTGATGAGAATATTCGGTTGTAAATCACGAATCATTTTCGCTAAATTTTGAGCCTGCCATTGCTCTGGAGTGCGTTCCCAACTTCCGTCAAACCAAATGATGTCAATTTGGCCATAGTTGGTCAATAATTCTCGGATTTGATTGAACATAAATTGGATATATCGCTCCCACTGTTGCGCTGTAGGTTGAGGTAGCTGATCAAAGCGATAAGGTTTATCTGCTTCTGTAAAAGCCGGATAGTCAGGATGATGCCAGTCACTAAGTGAAAAATAAAGACCAATACGCAATCCTACAGAGCGCATCGCTTCGACATATTCACGTACAATATCTTTTTTGTAAGGTGCAGATGCGATTGAAAAGTCTGATTCTTGGGTATGGAATAAGGCAAAACCATTATGATGCTTGGTTGTTAATATCGCATATTTCATTCCGAGACTTTTTGCTAAATCTGCCCATTCTTGAGGATTGTATTGCTGTGGATTGAAAGTATTAGCTGTGTAGTGATATTTATCAACTGGAATATCTTTGCAAAAAGGTAGGCTGAATACACCCCCAACTAACGGCCAAGATAACTCACATCCCATTTGAGAACTATGTCCCCAATGAATAAACATCCCCAATCGAGCTGTGTCAAACCAGTTATTCATCATGGTGAAATTTGGCAATAATTCTGCAAAAGAGAAGGAGAAATAGCTCCCAAGAGCATCTTAGTACATATACAGGTTTTGGTTATTATTATTTGTTGGCGGAGGTGAAAATGCGACACCGAATAGTCCGCCGCAAGCATTGCTCTCGCAAGCGGGGCTATGGGCTGGGTGCGATCGCTCCCTATCTGTAAGTCCTAGCCCAATCGAGGAAAATCAGAGGTAGACAGTAGAGAAGCGGATGCCGTCTGCAATACGCTGGCTTGTGCTGACTTCTAACCTTTGTAATGCCAACTTCAAGATTATTCGTTTTTTGCGTAAAACATGAAACTTGAGGTGAATAGTATTATATAACGGTATTTACTATGGATAAACCGGGGACAACGCTAATTGTCTCTTATAT
>NZ_JAYGHE010000166.1:0-3246 GCF_034931145.1 Nostoc sp. UHCC 0252
TAAAAACGTTTTTCCTAACCCCGATAATCCACAAACTGGGGACAACGTTTCTGACCAGTTAGCCAATGAAACTGAATCTAGGAAAAACGTTTCTCCTAACCTAGATGAAGAACAATCAAACACGGTACAACAGGTGTTTGAGAGTCTGGGACTCATGAATTGGCTATCGTTCATCACCACACGCTTACCTTTGCTCAATCTGCCCGAAGAAATTTTAATAGCACTGCGTTCCGGGAAACTGGAATACACCAAAGCACAAGTCTTGGCGCGGGTAAGGAATAATGAAATCCGAAAAAAACTTTTATCCGAAGCGATAGCATCGGATTGGTCTTTAAGCCAAATTAAAGAAAAAATCACAGATTGGACTGATGATGAACAAACATCCTCGTCTAAAGGATCTAACCAAATACCAGACCGCCTCCAAAATATCACCCAGCGCATTAAAAAGCGTCAGCTTTGGAAAGAACCTAGAAAGCAAAAGCAGTTGGTAAACCTTTTAAACAAGCTCGAAGCCTTACTAGGGGATGAGTGACTTTAGGTAAATTGTCAGGTAATCTCTCTTTTAGAGTCTTTTTACCTGTGATTTATGATTGGGTGCGAGGGGAGAAACAGAGATGGCGGAAGATTCACAGATTCGAGAATTACTTAAAGCTTGGTTAGATTACATCCATGTTGAAAATTTGAGTAATGCCAAAGTAGAAGCTGACGATTCAGAACAACCGAACATCTGGGACTCTCTCGTAAATCTGGTAGGCGATAAATTATTAATAGACGAGTCTTTATTTAAAAAACTAAAGCAACCGTTTAAAAGTGCAAAGAACTTTGAGCAAACAAAATTACCATCCATTGCTGTAGCTTTCCCACAGCTTTATGTAGTTGAATCGAATCGCCGTCAATTTCGCCCGTTGTTCACGATCAACGTTTCGACACTATTCGAGGGCAATTATCGTAGTAGCGGATGGAATTTAACTGAATATGAGTTTCAGCCTGTTATTCCCAATTTGATGCAGTGGTACGGACTAGAGGAAGAAGCGGCTGAGTCCCTGGTAACAAGGGAAGGGTTGAAAGTTTTTCTCGAAACTACTTTCAATCGTCCCTTTAAAACGCTACAAGATTTTATGGGACTGATTGAATTACCGCCGTTCCCCGTGCGGTCAAAACTTCTCCCTTATCTATTGGATTTTGACTACGCTGCTTTTAATTACAACCTCAAAAAAGATTTTCAGAAAATCAGCGAACAGAATTACTTTCAGTGGTCAAGACCAGGACATCCGGCTTACGAATATTTATTTGGACAACCAAAAGCACCTCAACATGAAGTACTTTTTTTGGGTGCTTTTCCCAACTCACAGGCGGATGACTATCAAGCACTTGCTCTGAAACATTCACAGGAGCAACCTGTTACTGCTGTGATTGGGCCACCGGGGAATGGCAAGACCACACTGTTGTTACATAAGATAGCGCAGCAAGTGGTACGTCGATCCGTGGACTTGGCAACAACGGGTTCAGATAGAAGTAACCTAACTGTGGTAACAAGCACTAACAAATTTGCTGTAAATAACGTTGAGAAAATCTTAGCCAACAACTTGACCTCTGACCGTTTCTACCTGTCAGGAGGCTCTAGGGATTTGGTTGAAACCCAAGTTTTACCTAATTTGCAAGCTGCACTCGACTGGTTAGCCAAAGAAACGTTTAAATCAGATGAATGGGAGTCAGCTAGGCAACAATTGTTAGCTGGGGTTCAGCAGATAGAATCTCACCTGAAGCAAGACGAGCATGATCTTCAACAGAAAAGTGCTGATGAGCAATCATTAGATGAGCTATACCACGATATACAATTGCTGTCAGTGGCGATAAAAACTTCTGCATTTGAATCTTCGTCACCATTAGAATTTGACCGCGACTACTCTAGGTTTCCAGTAGAAGCCTATCAGCAGATAAAACAACATCTTGGCAGTGCAAGGCGTTCTTTGCCTAGAGTTGATTACTGGCAGCCGGATGTTAGAGATAACAAATGGTTTGTCCAGATTTTGCAGACGATTAAACGATTCTGGCACTCGATAACCAAAACCAGCCATCGTCATGTTCTCAAACGCTTGCACAAACAGATAGAGATGCCTGTGTTAGCAACACTGGCAACCCCATTTCAATTTCAAATCCCACTAACAACTGAATCTCTCATCGCCGCCCAGCAGAGTGTTGACCAGCTTCTTGCAGAAGCATTGAACTGGCAGCAACAACAGAATGGTATTGACAGCACAGAACAACAGCTTGAGTCAAGAAAGCAGCAACTCAAAGACCTAATTACTCGCCGTTCTGAAATCGAAAACCGACTCGCTACTTATCCCACCAAAGATTTTTACAGTCGCTTCTACACCGAATTGCACTCGCTGCAAGTAGAGTTATTTGAGTGGTCTTGGGAATTTCAACAGCAAGAAGCTCTGCGACGAAAAGATGAGGTGATAGCTTCCATTAGAACTTACATTGCATTATTGAATGGCGAATGGGATGCTTTTCGGCAGTTAAGTCATAATTGGAGAAACATTTATCGGGATATCAGCCTGTTATTTCCGGTGTTTCTTTGCACTTTGCACTCCATCCGCAATTTGTTACCCTATCCCGATAGTGGCTGTATTGATCAAGTAATTGTAGATGAAGCGGGTCAGATTCCACCGCATCAAGTTTTCCCCGTTTTAGTACGGTGTAATCGGGCTTTGATTGTAGGCGATCCATTGCAATTGGAGCCAGTTGTTAATTTGAGTGACCAGAAGAAAGAGGAATATCGCAGCAAATCTTTTCTGGAACAGGGGCTTACAGATGTAGATTATGACCGCTACAGTCCCACAGCAACAACAGCTTATCATCGGGCGGCTGGGGCATCAGGGCAACCTGGGGATATTGGTAATGGCATTATCCTTAAATATCATTACCGTTGCGTGAGGGTAATTGCTGATTTTTGCGATCGCTTGTGCAATTACGGCATGATCATCAAAACTGAGCCTAAAGCTTCGCGCTTGGGTGCTAACCTAATTGGTTGCAATGTAGAAGGGAAGCTGGAGAACCATGTTAATTGGGCAGAAGTTGATGCAGTAGAAGCGTTGATTGAGGAGTTATTAGCGGCGGGTTATTGCTTAAATTCTCCTGACTCTGACAACACGATTGGCGTGATTTCACCTTACCGCCGTCAAGTAGATGCGCTGACTCAACGCTTAAAATCTCGTTGGTCAGATTTTTCCCCCAAGAGCG
>NZ_JAYGHE010000167.1:0-3210 GCF_034931145.1 Nostoc sp. UHCC 0252
AGAAGATCGCAACGTGAGAAGTGTGGCTGAAGCAGTGGAAACAGTCAGTGGCGTAGTTGACGGCGCTGACTACAACGGTTCGCCTGCACAAGACTTCATTATTAGAGGATTTGAACAGGGTGGAAGTTTCCGAAATGGCTATCGAGATGTAGATTCTTATGGCTTGACAGGAGTGGGGACGATTGATCGAGTGGAAGTTCTTAAAGGGCCAGCCTCGGTTCTGTTTGGGGCTGTAGAACCTGGTGGAATCATCAACATCGTCACCAAACAACCCTTGAGTGAACCCTATTATAAGCTCGAATTTGAGGCGGGGAATCGTGACTTTTATCAGCCCAGTCTTGATTTCTCAGGGCCTTTAAATGACGATAAAACTTTGCTTTATCGCTTAAATGCCAGCTATCAAACTTCAGATGGGTTTCAAGATTTTGTCAACACTAATCTGACTACATTTGCACCTACAATCAGTTGGGAATTAGGTGATAAAACAGACCTGACTTTATACTATGAGTATATTAACTTTAAAGGAACTTTTGAGCAATATACCTCTGTTATTAGCGATAATACGCTTCTGCCTCGAAGCTTCTATCAGGGATATCCTAACGATGCTTTTGTAAATAATACTACTCAAAAATTTGGTTACACCGTCAGCCACGAGTTTAGTGATAACTGGCAAATTCGTAATAACTTTTCTGTGGTTAATAATAGCAACGCTGAAGAATATACTTTAGCAATAGGAGTAGTGAACGATGAGTCTTTACGGCAATTTGCTCAAGATCGTGATTTCACAATAGACAACTATTTTGGACAGATCGACTTGCTTGGAAAGTTTAATACGGGATCAATTTCACACCAAATCTTGATAGGTTTTGATTTCAATAGTTATATCCAGACTTATGCAAGGTCAATTGGAAGCAATGTTCCTAATCTAGATATTGCCAATCCAAACTACGATATTCCAAGCTTCACCTATGGCGCGCGTTCTAGTTCTACCGATCGTTCTCAAGCCTATGGGATTTACCTTCAGGATCAGATTAGCTTTCTAGATAATCTGAAGTTATTAATCGGTGGGCGCTTCGATTGGATTACAAGCGATAATACAAATGATGTGACAGGGGAGACGACAGAAAATCCTGAAAATAGTGCTTTTAGCCCCCGAATTGGTTTGGTATATCAGCCCAGCAAATCTATTTCTTTGTACACCAGCTACAGTCAATCTTTCGTCCCTGTAACTGAATCAAACCCCGATGGTGAAATATTTGAGCCTACAAGAGGAACACAATATGAAGTAGGTATTAAAGGTGATTTTCTAGAGGGTAGACTTTCAGCAACACTGGCAGCCTATCAGATTACCAAGTCAAATATTCTAACAGACGATCCCAATAACGATGACTCTGATTTCTTGATTCAGGTAGGGGAACAAAGAAGTCGAGGGATTGAGTTAGATGTTACGGGGGAAATTTTGCCCGGTTGGAAAGCGATCGCTTCTTATGCTTACACTAATGCAGAAGTAACTGAAGATAACGATCTTCCCGTGGGCAATCAATTGGTAAGTGTGCCAGAAAATCAAGCTAGTCTCTGGACAACCTATGAGTTTCAAAATAGCGATTTGAAGGGTTTGGGATTTGGTTTGGGGCTATTTTATGTGGGTACGCGAGCGGGAGATTCAGCTAACTCCTTTGAGCTACCCGATTACTTGCGTACAGATGCGGCAATTTACTATCGTAGAGATGGTTTTAAAGCTGGTATCAATATCCGTAATCTATTTGATACGGACTATATTAGAACCTCTGACGATGGTAGAACATTTCTGCGAAGAGGTGCGCCTTTTACAATAATCGGCTCCATCAGTTGGGAGTTTTAAGAACAACTTATCTAAACACAGTACAAGTCTTCTAGACAACCTGCCAAATATTAGTAAAAGAACAATATTCCTTACAATGAGAAAGAGAGCCATTAGTACAATTATGCTATTGTTACTTATTGTTAAAGGTGTTTGCCTTTTGACTTTTGCTAAGTTTGTTTGGGTTGTCAAGACTGTTTTTTCTAGCTTTCGTATTTTGTGGCAACCTCGGCAGATTTCGAGCAATTACAAATTTTTACCATTCTTTCTGACAATAACTGTAGTTTTAGCGATCGCTGCCTGTAACGACAACACACCACAGCCAGAAAAAAGCCAAACAACGGAAAACTGTCGAATTGTACAACATGCAATGGGAGAAATTTGCGTTCCTAATCATCCAAAACGGATTGTAACTTTAAACTCTGCTGCCTTGGGCAACGCGATCGCCCTTGGCATTCAACCTGCTGGAAGTGCTACTGAAAAAATTAATCAGTGGCCGCCTTATCTTAAAGACAAAATTGAGGGAATCGAGTTTTTAGGTACTTGGGGAGAGCCTAACTTAGAGAGTATTGCACTACTGAAGCCTGATCTTATTATTGGCTGGAAACATAATCTGCAATCAACCTATCCTCAACTGTCTTATATTGCACCGACAACTTTATATGACTGGGTAGTTAACATAACCCAGCCAGATAATTGGAAAGAGTATTTTAACTTTATGGCGAAAGTACTAGATAGAGAAGATAGGGGTCAGCAACTTTGGCAGGACTACAATCAGCGTATTGAACAACTAAAAAGTGCAATAGGCGATCGCTATCAGAATAAAACAATTTCTGTCGTTGTATTTCGCGCTGGCATGATTTACAGTGTGGGAGAAAATTCATTTATTGGCTCTATATTGAGTGATGTTGGGTTAAAGCGCCCAGAATCACAGAGATTTACCCCAGATGGTTCTTATAGCCTTTCTGAGGAAACTTTAGAAATTGCTGATGGCGATGTGATGTTTATTACAAATATTGATGCTCAAGAAAATTTAAGTCTTCTCAAGAATAAGCCTCTGTGGAAAAAGCTGAAAGCAGTTCAACAGAATCATATTTATTCTGTAGAATCTACTAACTGGGAATCATCAAGAAATATACTGGCTGCCAATACTGTCATTGATGACTTATTTAAATATCTTGTTAATACCCCTTAAAGCTACGCTCATAAAAGTTGTTTGAAAAGTATTTGGCTGTGATTTTAGGCACTAACTGATCCCCCATAGGCCACGAAAACCGGAAATGATTGTTAGAAAATCGTTTCCGGCTTTAGTTTCTCCAAATTAATAATTATTTAACCTGCTTTAATATTTATAGAATATGGGCTAAATT
>NZ_JAYGHE010000168.1:0-3168 GCF_034931145.1 Nostoc sp. UHCC 0252
AATGACTGCCGTACCTCTTTGCACATCAGGGATATAAAAAGTAGTATTAGCACCTTTTCCCTGATGCTTACCAATGTAAAGTGCAGCACTATCACATTGGGGATTGGCAATTTGCAAGATGGCTTTTTTCTGAGCAGTAGCAGTTTCTTTACCACCACCCCAATAACTGGTAGCGATTTTCTTTTTGTTACCATCGCCAAAAAACACCCTGAGCAAAATATAAGCACCAAGTAAGGACAAAACTGTTAGTCCATTGGGGGTGAAAAGAGAGTGAGTGTACTTACCAATTGCGTCATTATGATTTTGTAATTGCTCCAACTGAAATGTTTGACTAGTAGTTGTGTTAGTTGTCGCTAAAAACTTGCTCATAAAGGTATTGGAAATCGAAGGTTTACAAGTTTTGCTCTAGCCGAAAATTCTTGAAGTAAAAATACTAAAGCATTAACAAAGTCGCAAGTCGCAAGTAAGTTTTATAACGGGGATTTAGAAAGAGCCACAAAACTTGCGGCTTGATAGAAGCCGGGGACTTAAACTGAACCGTTTGAAAGTTCTTCACTTGCGACTTGCGACTTGTCACTTGCGACTTGATGGTTAATCTGGAAGTGTTGAGGGTTGACCGAAAATAATAGGGTCTTTTTCTTTGTATTCGATAAACGGAACAGGCCCGATAAAGTATGGAGAACAGGTGCGACCAACAAAGGGAATGGTTTTGCAAATACGGAAGAACATGGCAGTTTCCATAGAACCGCTTGCTTCATCAATATCCCAAATCACTTGTTTAAATGCCGAACCAAAAGGATTTCTACCAGTTGGTTCTTGACCATCATTAAGCGCTTTCAAGATGCCAAAGCCACCTGTTACCTTCTGTACTTTGCCAGAAATCCATTGAGTTCCTGTAGTCCTGCCGATACCTGCCACCTCTGCATGAGCGCAATTATTCTGTAGGCAAGGAACATTAAACCCTTGTTGATAACTACCGGAAATTGAGCGAGTCCGGTTTGCTTCTATGTCTCGCAGTACAATGTCAACTTTACCGATGAATGAAAGGTCGAGTGTTTGCAGCCCTGGAAAATTATCCCAAGTGAGAGTAGACAATCCAGGTACTCCATTAATTTTGGAGTCTTGCCAATCCCCAAATCGATTAAGAGATGTGTTTTGAATGTTGGAAATAGATGTTAGTGAGTAATTTTTTAAATTTATTACTCTTCCTAATTGAACGTCACGTAAACGAGAATTTCGGCTGGCATTACCTATTGTGCCCCCAGTAATTCCAAATCTTTTCAGAAAATCGCTGACAGGTTTAACACTTGTAACATTTCTATTACCTAAGCCAGGAATCGCTTCGGTTAAAGATGGTAAAGTTTGCCATTGAGTTAATTGAAAATCATCTAATGTTAACCCGCTTAAATTGATTTCTTGTGCTGAAGCTATGGTTGAGAGATTTAAATTTTCTATTCCTAATTGAGGTGTTTCAAAATCTCCCAGTTCCATAAACTCGCTAATGCTTTGTCCTGCTGTCCAGGTTCTAGTTTCTGTACCTCTTGTGCCTGGGTAGGTAACACTCCCACTAAGAGAAATAATCATGTCGCTGAATTTGAAACGCGACCAATCAGGAGTAAACCCATTAGGGGAATTGATAACGGGTACTTGTGCAGAGGCTTTGGGCATGATTAACCCAATGGTTTGATTGAGTAGCCCGTACTTGATGAAACTATGAATCAATAAGCTACCCGCTAAACCAAAAAAAATGAAGTAACGTAAGGCGTTATCATTGAGGCGAAAAGATGATTTCATAAGCCATTACCTTGTGTCAAATTATCAGAACTATTACTCAAAGCAATTAATTTATTAGCTAAATCTTGAGAGACAGAAGCCTTATTAGCAGCAGTAGAAATGTCATCACCTGCTTGTAAATAACCGATTAACTTTTGCAATCGTTGGTGTAGTTCATCTTGCTGAAGAATCCATCCACTTTTAATAGCGACAACAATACCGCTTCGAATTTGGTTAATTGTTTGCTGTGTTTTAACTAATGATTGCAATTGAGGTTTCGGGGCTGTTTGTCCTCGTGCGACATCATTCTGGATCGTTACCTGACTATATTTAGGAGTGCCATTACTTGTTGCTAGCCGAAAACTGTAAGCTTTACGCTCCCCAGAGGATGACTGCGTAATTACTGTTAACAAAGTGGTAGATGTTTGCGGTATTCCGGGAATGTTTACTCTCTTGATCCGTCGCAGATGAATCAGCCCAGCACCGGGGCTAGAGCAATTCTGATCCAGTCCCGATAAACAACCATCTGTGTCAAGCAGAATTTGCGACGGATCATCTAACCAAACTTTTTTAATTGTCTCGCCAATTTCATAGAAAGAAATTGCTACACCGTGACCATTCCAAACGTTGATAGTTTGTAGTTTGGCCTGCGTCCCACTAGCTTGAGTTTGTTTGATGGTGCGAACGACTGGTGCGGCAATTGTGGATAGTGGAGTCGCGGCGAGAGCCAACGCTAGAGTGCCGCTTGTAACTGTGTTAATTATGCTTTTCATGGCAACTCTAAAGAGCGATTTACATTAAAGGTAACTTTGGTTCCCTGTGGAATAAACCAAGTATTGGGGCGAGAAGTAATTTCTTGAGTAGTACGTTGATTACGTTGGCTGATGTTTTGGCTAACTTGACCAAAAAACCCTGACATTAACGCACCTGTGAGATTGCGCTGATTGCCACTACTACGTTTGCGAATCCTGCCTGTGAATTCATCAGAAATTTCTTCTTCACTATCCGGTTGGTTCATAATCTCCCCAACCTTCCCCAATGCAGACACAGCGCCACCAAACAAGTCACTACGGGCAATCTCGCCACCCCTGTCCTGAAATCTTCGAGCTATTAAGGGTCTACCACCAACTCCTGTCACGGAAATCGCACCCGCAGAAATAGGATACTCTGTATTATCTAATATGATCGCTCTGACATAAGCGACAGCGTAACTGCCGCCATCAACCGAAGCTAACTCGACTGCAAGCATTGTTCCCGAAGGGATTGCCACTTGCCCATAGTTATCGCGTAAATCCTCTTGCAGTTTAGCAATAGACTTAGTGTTATTAGAGGTTGGTGTTTCTGTCTTTCCTGAATTATTACCTGAACCATTAACTGTGGTTTGAACTAATGGAG
>NZ_JAYGHE010000169.1:0-3098 GCF_034931145.1 Nostoc sp. UHCC 0252
TTAAGAGCAAAAGAAGTTTCGCCGTCATAGAGCTTACTGTTACGTTCGCTCCAATAGGCTGTATCTCCGTCATAGGGGGATTTTGTTCCTTTAACCGTGACGTGTTTATTTTCGGAGTAGGGAACTGCTGGGAATGCTTTATCTAGTAATTTCTTGCTAGAGTAGCGGTTTTGCTTGGTTTCCTTGTTAAATACCGTGTAAGCTCTTTTTTGGATGTGGTATAACGAGTTTTTACTCCCGTTCATCTTGCAGAACTTATGGTAATTTCTCCAACCTCTAACTACTGGGGCTAATTTCATAGCCTTTGAGGTAGCACCATAATTCGAGTTGTTGACAATGTGTTTTACTTTCTTACGAAAAGCTTTGAAGTTATCCATTGAGGGGGTGCTTCTGAACTTTCCGTTTTTCTGGACTTTGAAGTGCCAGCCGAGGAAATTAAACCCATCTGTCGCGGCGGTAACTTTGGTTTTCTTTTGGCTTACATTCATTCCGCGTTTGCGGAGGAACTCGCTGATTCTTTCGAGTATTTCTATCGCGTTATCTTCGGGTCGGAGTAAAATAACCATGTCATCTGCGTATCGGATTGATGGCTCGATAATGTCACGTGCTGCGGTTTTGGCAGTGATTCTGAGTCTTCGATTCACATGGTATCTATGTATACTCTCAATCCCGTTGAGTGCAATATTTGCTAGTAATGGGCTGACCACTCCGCCTTGCGGGGTTCCTTGTTCAGGAAATTCTGGGTTAACTCCTGATTTTAAACATCGGAATATTCCGAGTTTTAAGCCTTTGGGGGCGATGAGTTCATCCATTATTGCTGAGTGGTTAATCCTGTCGAAGCACTTTTCGATATCGAGTTCTATAACTCGTTTTTCTATTCCGTTGCTTTGAGATTTGAGGTTATCAAAGATGTACTTTTGTGCATCGTGGGCAGAGCGCCCAGTTCTGAACCCGTAACTCCTGGCGTGGAAGGTGGCTTCGTGTGCTGGTTCGAGTGCATATTTTGCTAGGCATTGCCAAGACCTATCCGCGATGGTAGGTATTTTAAGCATTCTGGTAGTCCCGTCCTTTTTAGGGATGGGGATTTGCCGTAATCCTTGATGTTTCCAATTTCCACTATTCATTTTCAGTAGTTCTTCAAGGTTGAAGCGGTCTTCAAATGAGAGGGATTTCTTACCATCAATACCTGCCGTCTTCTTACCAGCATTTAGCTGAGATACAAGTCTAATTGCAAGAAATCGAGCCGAGGTGGATTTAAGAATAAGCTTTTGGAGTGACCTAGCTTTTCGCTTGTTTCCAACTTGAACAGCTTTGAATACGCGCTTTTGAAGGCGGAAAAGATTTCGGCGGAATTTCTTCCACGGTAGGGCTTTCCAAGATTCACTAGTTTTGTAACTGTGTCTAATCATTTTCTCTTCTAGAGTTTGTATTTTCTGAACACCTCAGACCAATTACGGTCTGTCCTACCCGAGTTGTGGGGATTCCTCCGCTCGTCTGGGCTACTTGGGGGACGAAAGCCCCTAGACCCACAACTCGTTTTTATTCGTTCCCTCGGTGAGATTGATTGTTCCGTTAGATGTAGCCAATTCAACCGCTAGATTCCCTGGACTCTTTGCCTTTTTTGAAGGTAATTACGGCGGGAATGTATCTCTAGCGGGGTCAGGGGGTTTTTCGTTGTGCCCTGCCCTATCATAGGTTGCTTTTCTAGGCTCTGTTTCATCATTAGGAACTCCCTGTTAGCGCCAGTGTCAACCCACAACGGTCGTCTGATTGCACCCTGTTCCCAGCTTCACCCTGTAGAAACCGAGTCTACTCAGTGTGGGCAGGTAAGGAGTCAATTCTGAGTCTGAATGGTAGGGCTTACACCTACATCAGACCGAGAGTTCAGTCTTTGATGACAGTAATCTGCTGTCGGGCTGGCTTAGTTATGTACGGGCTGATTACCGTGATTCACTAAGCAACGAATCGCACACCTTCTTTCAATGCGGCGATCGCAATGAAGTAGTCACTATCGAGCAGTTGCCGCAGGTAGTCTGCGCTAGGGGGATTTCCATAAGTCTCCACCTGATCGAACGCCTCACCAAAGGTTGCTAATAGAGCTTCCATTAATGCAACGTCCTCCGGCACAATCTGTTGAATGCTTAAGTTCATAAGACCTCGCGGGATTTTCCTTAACTTTTCTTGCGGTAGTGGATCTAGTAGAGTTACTAGTAGTTCGCCAAGTGAACTTGGCATTTTTGGGTTGGCAGACTACTAGAAGTATTCTATTTAGTTAAAATTGACCTATATTAGTGGAATCAGGTTCACCAGTGAATGTACACTAGTTCATACTTTTATTTGTTTATTAAAAATAAGGAATAAATACTTATGTCTGATTTTGAAGCACCAAATAGACTAGACCGTATTGAAGTATTGGCTATTAGGAATACTGAAGCTATAGCAGCACTAACCACTAAGATTGATAATTTGACTGATAATGTAAATGATTTAACAAATAATGTTGACCGTGTATTAAGCCGTAGTGCAGTTTTAGATGATGTGTTACTTGAATTACGTGATAGTCAGGAACAGCAACAAAGGAATTTTGAAGAACATCAGCGTCATTTTGATGAACATCAAAGAACTACTAACGCTGCGCTAAATAGCTTAGAAGCTATATTACTACAATTGATAAGAATATTTCCACAATCCTAAATCAGCAGTAAAGAAAACCTGCTTCTAGCCCTTGCTTTCACATAACTATTTATTTTTTATTATCTGTCTGATGGCTGATATATCTCTTCTAATTTTTCAAGCAAGCTTATCCGTAAGATAGTTTTATTTTATATCAAAAAACGTTTACTTTAAAGATAAATCTGAAAAGTATTCGTATAAATCAAAGTTGAAAAATAAAGTGGCACATTATTCCTTATTGAAGTAAAAAAAATTGCGGATTAAGCAAGCAAAACTAATTATTACAGTCTGACCTTTATTTTGAAGGCTAACTCTGTAATCAAAGAATTGGATTTATCGAACACTATCAAGGGAAAAATATGCCTAATATATCAGGAAAGCACATTTCTTACTGGATTGACTCGACACTCACAGCTAATTTTCCC
>NZ_JAYGHE010000170.1:0-3088 GCF_034931145.1 Nostoc sp. UHCC 0252
AACAATGCTTTGTTAGTTTACACTCACACCACATTTCCACATAGATATGTAGAGACTTTATTTAATTTGGGTATTGTCTACCAAAAGTCCCAGCGTTTAATCTCAGCTTACATTACCTTAGAATCTGTCATTGAAACTATAGAATTGTTATCTAGGGAAATTGTTGATAGCGAGCAGACAAAACCTGATGTAGCAGAACAATGGAACCAAGTTTATCATTCTATAGTAGAAGTTTGTCTGGAATTAAAAGAATACACCGAGGCCATTGAATATATAGAGCTTACTAAAACGCGCAAACTAATCAAATCACTATTACCAAAAATACAGTCAGAAATTGATGCAGAAAAGAGAAAATTACAAAAGCTGGAAAAAGATAATCAAGATAATATAAATTTAAAAAATCTCAGGTACTTGCGTCAACAGAGGGAATACTTGGTATCAAGGCTTGACAGATTTAATCCAATCCGCTTTAGCGAAATTCAAAACATCTTAAATAACGAAACTGCTATTATTCAATTCTATATATTTTGTAACTGTTTTTGTGCTTTTATAATCACCCGTAACAATGATAAGCCAGACATCTGGCATTTTAATCAACAAGATTTAGATGCATTAAACGATTGGAAAAAGGAATATCTGATTGATTATGATGCAAAATATCAAGATAAAAACCAATGGCAGAATCAGCTAGAAGAACGCCTGAAAAAATTAGCAGAAATTCTGCATATTGAGCAACTTATAGACCTAGTACCCGAACAATGCAAAAGATTAATCCTTATTCCTCATCGCTACTTACACCTGTTTCCTCTCCATGCTTTACCTGTCAAGGAATCATATTTAATTGACTTATTCCCCAACGGCGTAGGCTATGCACCCAGTTGTCAAATTCTGCAACAAGTCCAACTGCGTCAACGTCCTGATTTTCAATCTTTCTTTGCCATCCAAAACCCCACACCAGACTTATACGAAAAAGACTTAGGAACAGTTTCAGCTATCAAGAAACAGTTTGTCGATGCTCATATTTTGAAGCAAGACCAAGCTAACAAATCAGCAATTCTGCTCGGCATTAATGAAAATATTCACAATGTCACACTAAATGAAAAATTGTTGAAAGCTAACTGTGCTTTTTTCTTCTGTCATGGGTACTTTAACCCTAATTCTCCCTTATATTCTGGTTTCCTGTTAGCTGATTGTTTTGTGTCTTCAGAGTTAATTAAGGTAGACCCTAAACGTTATATACCTATACCTGGAGATAAAGATGATCGAGCAGTAGACTTGGAAAAATGCCTAACTTTGGCAGATATCATTACTCACTTCAAACTAGAAAACTGTCGCCTAGTCACTCTATCTGCTTGCGAAACTGGTTTTACGGATTCCACAAGCACGAGTGATGAATACATTGGTTTACCCAGTGGATTTTTGTTAGCTGGTAGCACCAATGTAGTCAGTAGCCTTTGGACAGTCAGTGCTACAGCTACAGCTTTATTGATGATTAAATTTTACGAAGAACTACAGCAGCAAAATAATCAAAATAATATTGTATTAGCTTTAAATACAGCACAACGTTGGTTAAGGGATACGACAGTCAAAGGCTTTCAAGATTGGGTGAATAAGTCCTCACTAAGCTATGTTTGCATAGTGTATTTAAATAAATACTTTGCTGTTAATTACAAAAATGCCTTAACCAAACCGTTTGAATCACCTTTTTATTGGGCTGCTTTTTGTAACATAGGTAAAGGAGTTTAGAAAATGTCAATTTATAAAAATGGTATCCAAGCTTTTATTCAAGTGCTTGACTCTCAATCAAATTTGATTCCGACTCAAGACTGGAAGAAATTGCAGCAATTAGTTAATCAGTTACCAGAAAAAGAAGATGATGAGGGAATTGTAGAAATCCTAGAAAAATGGTTGAAACTAGAATCTTGTAGTCAACTTCTAGAAGTTTACAAGCAAAACGTGCAATCATTTATTGCTAAATATCCTATTGCTCCAGATGAAACATTAGGATTAGGTGGTAGTCAATCACTAACTTCAGCAAATCAACCTAGTCAAGCATCAAAGGAACTTTTAGAGAATGCTATAAAAAACAACTCTCGTTTATCTAAAAATACTAAACCTGACAAAAAATAGTGAAGAATTTCAGCCTCAGCCTCTATGCTTTTCATCTCCGCCACACCCTAGCTGAACTTCCAGGTGAAGTTGTGACAGATGCTAATCTCTTATGGGAAAATCTGGTGAAAGTGGGAGAAGATTCGCTAACTTTTGTTGGGTTGAAAGATTTACGCTCAAAATTAATTTGTTATCAAAATGGTAAATACGACCCCAAGCGGGAAATAGGAGGAAAACGGTTAATTGATGCTCAAGATTTAGATTTGGGTAGTCTCCCCACAATAGAAGGCTTTAAAATTAATGCTAATCTTCAGCCTTTCTTGCTTAACGATACCTACGCAGTTGATTTAACTCTGGTTCCAGAATCACCAAACATTTTCATAGACATACCACAACTGCAACATTTTAAACCAACTTCCTTATTACCATCTAATATTCAAGCATCTTTAGGACAAACATTATGGATTTATGGAGAAGTAGATCCAACTGAAGATTGTGATAAACTAGCTGAAAAATTAGCCATAGCCTTAGTAGCTGGCACAAATTTAAATCCTGTACTACGAACACAACAAGGAAAACTGTTTGGTAGTCTTTTATTTGAATATCAAGCACTTGATCCAGATGAACCAGATAATTCTGCAAAACAATGCCATATTTTAATAGTCATTAATAATAGTCAAGCTGCAACAGTAACACTTGCAGTAGACGCTTATGACTGGTTGCTAAATTTACTATGTAGCTACCATAAAATACTCTACATTTATCAACTAGCGCGTCAACGCTATCGAGACGCAAGAACAATTTATAGTTATTTAGAAAATAAAATTCAAGAATTTAACAGCCTGATATCTGAAAATCAAACACAATTATCTGGCTTAAAAAGCTTAATGGGAGAAATCCCCAAAAAAAGCTTTGATTACACCAGATGCTTGCAAGATTTACAAACACACCACACGGCAATTACTACTAATATTACTAA
>NZ_JAYGHE010000171.1:0-2939 GCF_034931145.1 Nostoc sp. UHCC 0252
GATGACTGCCGTACCTCTTTGCACATCAGGAATATAAAAAGTAGTGCCACCACCTTTTCTTTGAGGCTTACCAATGTAAAGTGCCGCACTATCACATTGGGGATTGGCAATTTGCAAGATGGCTTTTTTCTGAGCAGTAGCAGTTTCTTTAGCTCCACCCCAATAACTTGTAGCGATTTTCTTTTTGTTACCATCGCCAAAAAACACCCTGAGCAAAATATAAGCACCAAGTAAGGACAAAACTGTTAGCCCATTGGGGGTGAAAAGAGAGTGAGTGTACTTGCCAATTGCGTTTGAAGGATTTTGTAATTGCTCAAACTGAAATGTTTGAGGATTAGCGCTATTTATTTTGAAAGATTTGCTCATATTTAAGGTAGAGAATTAGGTTGACCAAGAACGATAGGATCTTTCTCTCGGTACTCAATAAAAGGCACAGGCCCAATGAAATAGGGGCTGCAAGTGCGACCAATGAAGGGTATAGTTTTGCAGATGCGGAAGAACATAGTAGTCTCCACCTTTCCACTGCCTTCATCAATATTCCAAACTACTTGCTTAAAACTAGAGCCAAAGGGGTTCCTGCCAGTAGGCTCTTGACCATCATTGAGAGCTTTTAAAATGCCAAATCCACCATTAACATTTTGGAATTTCCCGGACATCCACTGTGTTCCAGTAGTCTTACCAATGCCTGACATTTCCGTATGAGCGCAATTATTTTGTAGACAGGGAACATTAAAGCCATCTTGGTAGCTACCAGATATGGAACGGGTACGGTTAGCTTCAATATCTCCCAATGGCAGATCAACTTTGGCAACAAATGAAAGGTCAAGCGTTTTCAACCCCGGTAAATTATCCCAGGTGAGTGTTGATAATCCTGGTACACCATCAATTCTGGAGTCTTGCCAATTCCCAAATCGATTAATAGATGTGTTCTGGATATTAGGAATGGATGTCAAAGGATAATTTTTTAAATTAATTACTCGACCAAGTTGAACATTACTTAAATTGTCATAGCGGCTGAGATTAGCAATTGTGCTGCCATTAATGCCAAATCTTCTAGCAAAATCACGGATAGGTATAACACTATTAACATTTCTATTACCCAAATTAGGAACGGCTTTGACCAAATTTGGTAAGGTCTGCCATTGAGTTAATTCAAAATCATCTAATGTTAACCCACTTAAATTGATTCCTTGTACTGAAGCTATGGTTGAGATATTTAGATTTTCTATTGCTAATTGGGGTGTTTCAAAATCTCCCAGTTCCATAAACTCGCTAATGCTTTGTCCTGCCGTCCAAGTTCTAGTTTCTGTACCTCTTGTGCCTGGATAGCTAACACTCCCATTAAGAGAAATAATCATGTCGCTAAAACGCAAGCGCGACCAATCAGGAGTAAACCCATTAGGTGAATTGATAACGGGTACTTGTGCTGAAGCCTTGGGTAGCAAAAAGCCTACAAAAGAGTTCAATAGCCCATATCTTATGAAACTATGAAGAAATAGGCTACCTAATAAACCAAAACAAATGAAGTAACGTAAGGCGTTATCATTGAGCCGAAAAGATGATTTCATAAACTATTACCTTGTCTTAAGTTATCAAAATTATTCAAAGCAATTAATTTGTTAACTAAGTCTTGAGAGACATCAGCCTTATTAGTAGCAGTAGAAATGTCATCACCTGCTTGTAAATAACCAATCAACTTTTGCAATCGTTGATGTAGTTCATCTTGCTGATTAATCCATCCACTTCTAACAGCGACAACAATACCGCCTCGAATTTGGTTAATTGTTTGCTGTGTTTTAACTAATGATTGCAATTGAGGTTTCGGGGCTGTCTGTCCTCGTGCGACATCATTCTGGATCGTTACCTGACTATATTTAGGAGTGCCATTACTTGTTGCTAGCCGAAAACTGTAAGCTTTACGCTCCCCAGAGGATGACTGCGTAATTACTGTTAACAAAGTGGTAGATGTTTGCGGTATCCCAGGAATGTTTACTCTTTTAATCCGTCGCAGATGAATCAACCCAGCGCCGGGGCTAGAGCAATTCTGATCCAGTCCCGATAAGCAACCATCTGTGTCAAGCAGAATTTGCGATGGATCATCTAACCAGACTTTTTTAATTGTCTCGCCAATTTCATAGAAAGAAATTGCTACACCGTGACCATTCCAAACGTTGATAGTTTGTAGTTTCGCAGCCGTACCACTAGCTTGAGTTTGTTTGATGGTGCGAACGACTGGTGCGGCAATTGTGGATAGTGGAGTCGCGGCGAGAGCCAACGCTAGAGTGCCGCTTGTAACTGTGTTAATTATGCTTTTCATGGCAACTCTAAAGAGCGATTTACATTAAAGGTAACTTTGGTTCCCTGTGGAATAAACCAAGTATTGGGGCGAGAAGTAATTTCTTGAGTAGTACGTTGATTGCGTTGACTAAGATTTTGACTGACGTTACCAAAAAAACCTTCTATTAACGCACCAGAAAGATTGCGCTGATTGCCACTACTACGTCTGCGAATCCTGCCTGTAGATTCATCAAGAATTTCTTCTTCACTATCTGCTTGGTTCATAATCTCCCCAACCTTTGAGAGTGCAGACACAGCACCGCCAAACAAGTCACTTCGTGCAATCTCGCCGCCCCTGTCTTGAAATCTCCGAGCTATCAAGGGTCTACCATTTTCCCCAGTCACGGAAATCGTACCCGCAGAAATAGGATATTCTGTATTATCTAATATGATCGCTCTGACATAAGCGATCGCGTAACTGCCGCCATCAACCGAAGCTAACTCAACTGCTAGCATTGTGCCTTTTGGGATTGCCACTTGCCCATAGTTATCGCGTAAATCCTCTTGCAGTTTAGCAATAGACTTAGTGTTATTAGAGGTTGGTGTTTGTGTCTTTCCTGAATTATTACCTGAACCATTAACTGTGGTTTGAACTAATGGGG
>NZ_JAYGHE010000172.1:0-2910 GCF_034931145.1 Nostoc sp. UHCC 0252
TTGCGCGATGACTTGCGATCGCTTCTCACAGAAATGGGCAATACATTTATATATGTGGGCAGTGATTCAGATCCTCAATCCCTTGAAAGTCTAAAAGCAGCAGCACAAGCTTTGGATAGTGCCCACAATTCGGCTGTTGCCAAGGCTAACAATATTACTTTGAGCGAGTACCGTGCCCGTCAGAGCAAAGATTACCTTGACCCTAGCGAAATTTTTGAATGTGAAAAGTTCCGCATTTCTGATTCTTACGGCATCGAAGTAACCGAATCACTCGTAGAAATGGATAAAGGTGGTCGCTTAATTAGAGCAATTGCTGGACTTGAGGCCATTTTAGCCCCACCCGAAGAATCTTTTACTGACCCCAAAACTGGGCAAAGTTATCCTACACCACCAACAATTGTCACCCAGAAAGACCGCACCGAACGTGACAATCTACCTTTGTGCATCGACTGGGGGAATTACTCGGCACGGTGGCTGGCTAGATTTAACCTGGGACTGCATCAGATTCTCTTAAGTTTAATGAAGGGTGATGAAGTTACCGCCGACGATTCCACCTTACTCAAGATGAGGGAGATCGCTATACATTGTGCTGCTCACGTCAAAGCAATTCTTGGGTTTACTATTCCCAGTGACTGTAAACCTATTTGGTTGCTAGGAACTTTAGTCGAGCAGCTGGGGCTAAAACTGACTTTCCGTAAGCAGGGTAAACGGGGTCAACAGGTGAAACTTTTCTCTTTATCTAAAGAGGAATTAGAATTTGCAATGCATGTAATTGCTCATCGCGTGGAAAAGCGTAATCAAAAAGAAAATCGAACCTATTATGCTGCTCAAACCCTTGCTGCGTATAGTGTAAGCCCTAATCAGCAGCCCGTATCCACACCCCCCCCTGATGCTATAAGGAACTCCCATTGCCAAGGGGAGGATACTACCGAATTTGAGTCGCCTCCGACCGATCGAATTACGCTACTCCACTGTGTAGAAATACTTCGCTCTGGTATTAAGCAGGGGGTTGACGCGATTAAAGGCATTCTCAAGCGATGGCAGAGTGATTTGCGCTGGGATACGGTGCTGGAACTTGAAGCGATCGCAGCGAATGAGCTGCGGCGAGTGGAGGCTCAAGTTCCGGAATTTTATGAATGGCTCTCGGAAGAAGTGTTGCCTATGGAGGGGGCTGGCTAGAGAAAAATCCCTTTGGCATTTGAAAGCTGTTTTTTGTTTCGTTCCCGGTAGCAATTGATGCCACTGGTTCCAATTTATGCTGCATTTTCACAAGTCATGCAAAATGTTAAAGATCCATCAAGTTTAAAGCGCTACTGTCATTGGGTCTAGCTTTCAAATAGCGATCAGTGATAGCTAAATTGGCATGACCCAAAGTTTCTTTCACCAGTACCGGATTAGTCCCGCGCTCAATGGCGTGAGAACCGTGGGCATGACGTAACCAGTGAGCAGAAACTAGTTCGCTTAATCCAGCTTCTTGTGCAATTGCTTTGACAATCGGGTGCAAGTTTTGACGGTCTAAATGTCCTCCTTTTTGACTTGGAAACACTGCTTGATTGGAGTGAGCCGAAGCTTTGAACTCCATTAATTCCGCCCAAAGCTTCGGCTTGATGAGAATTGTCCGATTTTTGCTGCCCTTGGCTTTTCGCACGTAAACTTGACCACTCTCACCACGGGGTGTCAAATCTCCCCAAGTCAGATCACAGATTTCACTTGCCCGTAACCCTGCCTGATAGAGGAGTTTGATAATTAACAAATTACGTAGGGCTGTGTACTGGCGCTTAGGAGTTTTAGCATCAGTTAAATGCTTAGAAGCTGCTCTTACCAACAATTTAATATCAGCTTCGTCTAAATACCGTTCGTTGATTACATCCGGCAGTTCACCGAGTTTTAGCGCCATACCCACATTAAAAGGGAGATATCCAATTTTATGAGCGAAACTAATCAAGCTTTTAGCTGCGGCAATATATATCCGCTTTGTACTTTGGGCATTGCCCCCAAAACAACTGGCGTATTCTACCAAGTCTTCATAGGTCACTTTTTTGAGGGGTTTGTCCAAAAATTCCAGAAATCGCCTAATGTAGCGTCGGTAAGAGATGATAGATGACTCTGCTTTTCCCTCCAACCACAGCGCAATCAACTTCGCCTCCGCCTGCGCTACTGGCAAGGAAGCGATCGCCTTTCTATGCGCTGTTATGTGGACTAGAGAGAGCGTCATTTTTATTACTCCCTTGAAAATCAGACACAAGCGTAGTTTCGTCTGGTTTTATAGTGTCTGATTTTTATTGTCCTTTAAAATGGGCGTTTCAACTCACCCTCAAGCGACTGAAAATTTCTCGATTTTTGCGTATAGTACACCTCTAATACTGAGGAGCGTGACAAACACAATACTGTTATGCAATTGTTCAGCAGGGTATTTATTTTGAAAAACCTAAAAATAGGTGAAAAAAATAAACTAAAAATGACTTTATAGTTAATAAATGATATAAGAGGTCAAAGAGCGTCTTCCAAAGTTTATTTACGCCGCAGTGTACTGCTTTTTAAGCGCTATCACGCCATAAAACTATAGAGTCATTTTTAGTTTATTTTTTGAGAGTGGTTTGATTGCTTTGTGTTAAAGACACTTTTTTCTAGAACCGCAAACGGGAGCTAGAGAAGTAATGAGTAATGAGTAATGAGTAAGAAGTTTTGGCTCTTCCGTAGATGTTATGCTGAACTTTAAAGGAAAATTCGGAATTTACCTTTAATAGCAAGGCTTTTGGGCAGTTTTAGCCTTGATTTTATTCCAAAGGTTCAAAATCACAGGTTAAAAGCTATCTTTCTTGCCCAGTAAGGAATCTGAGCTATTTTATAAGCGTTTTTAGCATAACGAGTAATGAAGAACCGAAGTTTTTACTCATTACTCATTACTCA
>NZ_JAYGHE010000173.1:0-2743 GCF_034931145.1 Nostoc sp. UHCC 0252
ACTGTCAAACAAATTTGCGATCGCTGGGGTGGGGCATCAATTATGCACACTTTGAAAATTTTGCTGATGGCTTCCAATCGTCGTTTGAGTAAGGTTGCACCAACTCCACTGTTAGATAAATAATCTTGTACGGTATCAAGTTGGTCGTCGGCGGGGATAAGAAATAAGTTGTCGTTGTCTTGTGTTGGGTAGATGCAGTCTTCTGGTGCGACTGTTTTTTTGAGAAATTCCAATAGGGTTGGTTGGTTGGGTTCTAACTCAAACCCCAGATAGGTGGTGAGATTATGTTGGGGGTCGGAGTCTAGCATCAAGGTGGGCAAGCCCTGGCGTGATAGCAGTCGCCCCAAGAACAGTGAGGTCGTCGTCTTGCCCTGTCCGCCACTCAAGGAGCTTACCGTAATGGTCAACATATATATTTTTAGTAATTTTATTAAATTAGCCAATTAACTTAAACTCATTTGATTAATTTGTCAATTAATAAATTTAGTTAGTTATCTTTTTAGCTTTTTGTAAAATTAGCTTTTTGACTTTAGCTAAATTTAGCTTTTTAGAGAGGTTGGGCAGGGATTCAGGGACATTCCACGATTTAGGGCGAAATGCTTGCTCTGGTTGCTTTTCAGTGATCGACAATAAAAAATTAATCCGCCGTATTGAAAAAGGTAAAAAGCGATATAGTCGGTTAACCACTATTCCTGATCATAGAAACATTACATATCCAGCCTGCTATCCTTCTGTGCTTCAAGTTCGGCTGCCACCGTATTCAGTTCCATCTCCAATTGTTCCACCGTAGGCAGAATGCCTTTAAGCTGTTCTGGAACCTCTTGTCCTATCTGGTGTGTGGAAACGCCGATAGGTTGTGTCATCCCTTGCAGTGCGAGTTCGGCAACCGTCTTGTTTTTAGACTTGCAAAGAATGATGCCGATGGTAGGCTGATCATCAGGATGGCGCAGAATAGCGTTCACTGCTGATACATAAAAGTTCATTTTCCCCGAAAATTCTGGCTGAAATTCCACCATTTTAAGGTCAATAATGACATAGCAGCGCAGGGTGAGGTGATAAAACAGCAGATCAAGCCTGTATTCCTGTCCGCTGACCTCAAGAGGATACTGACTTCCCACAAACGAGAACCCTGTTCCGAGTTCCAGGAGAAAGTCACGAATGCGCTCTACAAGCGCCCGCTCCAAATCCCTTTCCTGCGCCTCTTTGCCCAACGTCAGGAAGTCAAAATTATACGGGTCTTTGATCAGCTGCTGTGCCAGATCGGATTGGGGTTTAGGCAAGGTCTGGCTAAAATTGGTGACTGCACTGCCTTGGCGTTCATAAAGACGGCTCTCAATCTGCATTTCCAGGATGGCACGGCTCCAGCCGTTTTGGATGGTTTGCTGGATGTACCAAACCCTCTGCTCTGGCGCTTTTACACGATCCAGCAAGACACAGTTATGCCGCCAGGGGATTTGTCCACCAAGCTGGTGGACAAATGACTCATCCGGGTAAGCTTCCGCGAAAGCCCGCATATAGAGCAGGTTTGTACGGGAAAAACCCTTTATATCTGGGAACTCCTGTTTTAAATCCTTGGCAAGACGCTCAATTACCTTCGTTCCCCAGCCATCATCCTGCTGGCGTTGTAAAATCTCCCTGCCGATCTGCCAATAAAGCACCACCAATTCTTGGTTAACAGCGAGTGCCGCCCGTATTTGCGCCGTGCGAACACGCTGTTTAAGCATGTTTAGAAAAGTATGATAGTTGGTCAGTTCTGGAAAAAGGGAATCGGTCACAGTGAAGAACGTATCAGGTGGTTACTGTATTTTACATTAAATGTAATAACCATCTGCGTGTGACTAAGTAATCATTTATACCCACTCAAAACGTAAAACCTGATGCCTTCTACATTCCTTACCCGATAGGAGTTATGCTCTCTTATCCGCTATAAGGCAGCCACCCAAGTAAGCAAAAAGTTGTCAAAGAATACACGCTCAAGGTTGGTAATTGTTTTGCAGATGATATGCGATCGCATTATTCTAGTTGTAGCGACCTACAATGCTAATCACTCAGACCTGCAATCATCGGTTTGAGCCAGGATTATTTGCAACTAACCGAAAGTCTAGTCAAACGGTAGTTTGACAGTTTGCTCAAAAAATATCCCAACCTCTCAAAAAAATCATTTGAATTTCAGCCAGGATTAACTGCAAATATAAAGTTAAAAAAAACGACCGTTTTCTTTACCACTACTTCCATATCACTACCCTCTTATTTTTGAGTTCTTCTATTCATTACCACGGCTAAGAGATCGGCAATATTTTTGGCATCCTGAAATAACCGCTCCTTTTCCTGATGTATAAAGTGTCGTCCTAACCCCTTACTCAGCATCACCTCAAATTCTCCTGTAACAAGAACATTGCCGTCCATAATGACGTTGCTGATGCTCAAGTGTTTGTACCGTGAAAGTGTTTCGCAACATGCGTGGACAAGCGGTTTTATTTTCTCATCTACATCTTGGTAGATGTCAGCGGCAATAGCCTCATTCAAAACAAAGTCAATGCCATAACCGCGTAATTCAAATTGGAACAAAAAAATAGATACATCATTTCCAGCTATATTTTTCAATTTCACCTTCTCTTTATGCCACCTGCCTCCTTGCTGGAGTTGGACTACCATTATGAGATAGTTTTATGACCCTTGCAAGCTATGTTTGCAACCCTATTTAGAGGTTGAGCCGACGAGATAGCTGCGATTTCAGAAATAG
>NZ_JAYGHE010000174.1:0-2666 GCF_034931145.1 Nostoc sp. UHCC 0252
CGAAAATCCACACATTAGCCAATCATCAAAGAGCCGTTAGCAAATTCAACAATCTGGTAGCCGAAAAGATGATGAAAGGCTACAGAAGAAGTCAGTCACAAATCGACAGTAATTGTGAAGTTTCTGAAATCAAAAGAGCGATTGAATTACTAGAGATTATTCGTCCTTATGTAGAGCAGAGAAATTTTTCAGTTGCTTATATCAATGCTCTAAATCAATATCTGAAGATTGTCCCAACACCTTTAGGTATGCAAATCGAACCATACAGGGTATATCGCTCAGTAGAAGATGTCGATTATCAAATGGGATTACTCAATTCTCTATTGGCGACACCTGCACCAATTGCTGCTGCGGTGGCTGTTGGTCATGCCCCTGAAGCAACAGCAGAAACGGCAGTTGTCAGTCTTAAGACTATCAGTAAGAACTTCTGGCGACATTTGTAATTTGAGAAGCGTCACTTTGTAAGAGATGCTAAATAGCTACATTTCATTTTGAAAAATTGTTTGGGTAAATTATGGAAATCAAGACTATTGCTGTAACTTACACGCGTAAGTTCAATTTAGGCGACTACGAATCTTTAGAGTTAAGTTGCTCCTTATGGGGACAAATTGACCCAGCAGAAGAAGATGCACAAGGGACAACACAATTTCTATTTCAACAAGCAAAAGATTCTGTTAAGGAAGCTGCAATCCCAGTAATTAAAGCTTCCACACATCAAATGAATAAAGCCAAAATGTACAAGCACTCTGCAACAAATCAATTTGACGAACTGAATAGTTTCTAATAACTGAAATTCACCTTTTAAATTCAAAAACACTTTAGTCAAGCATTAATACTGCTTGGCTATTTTTTTCACCCAGCGCTTTGCTTCCTACAAACCACAACAGGAAAGACATTATGCCTAAAAAAGCTAACCCAGTCCCAAAAGACCATTCCCAGTTATGCCTTCAGTACCTCCGCCGTTGCGGTGGCAGCGCTCGATTATGCACTATAAATTTTAGTCTAGGGGTGATTCAAACGTTAGTTAATCGCAATCTGGTAAAAGTGACAAATACAGGTGCAGGATTTTTTGTGGAGTTGGACGAAGCGAAATGAAAACCCATAAAGTAACTCATCAATCATCTTTGCCTTCAAACACTCGTAATAAATTAGTTCTTCGTCGGACTCGAAAAAGATTTAACCCCAAAGTATTCATAGACCGCACGATAGAAACAACTGCAATTGTCTCTCTGCTCTTAACTGGGTTTTCAGGAGTAGGGGCAATAGGGTGTTGGGGCCTGGAGATTATTGAGACTAATACTAATTCCAACATAATCATCTCTGGTTGGGAGTACCAGAAAAACAGAAGTCTTGGAGCTATGTTGGTCAGTTTTTCTGCATTCTTGGGCAGTTCTTTAGTCGGAGCAAGCCTCAGTATTCAACGGGACAAATTTTAGGGAAAGAAACGGGCAATGAAAGAGTACAAAACTAAACATGGCGGCTACAAAATCGAGACGACGGAATTATCAGATGGTGCTGTAGATGTTCATGTGGGAAAAACAGAACTGCTAAAAACAACTTGGGCTACTCCTACGACTCAAACATTTGATAATCATACCCAAGCTGTTCGTCACGCCAAAAATGCTATTGATAACGGCGAAATCGATTCAGTTTTTCAAGGTTAAAACACTAATGGAAATCAAGTTAACTACATCAGAGATTCGGACTATCTTACAAGGCTGTCAACATACATTGCGGCTTGTTGGCAGTAGCCGAGATTATCGCAACATTTAGTCTTCGCAGTATTTCTCTACATCAAAAAATGTGGTGCTAAATGATGCGTTCAATATTTTAGGAGAAATAGTGGATGCAATTGATCAGGTGGAGCAAATTAATCAACAAGGAGAACCTAAATATGGAGCAGGAAATTAAAAATGCAGTCGGTTTGGGTAGCCCAGAACTGGTAATAGAGTCAAAATCGGAGCCGGAACCAAAACCGGAACCAAAACCAACAGTAACGATTTATGATTTTGCCGCTCTGTTATCTAAGCACGAACCACCCAAAAAACAGCAATAAATATGAAACGACCAGTTTTTCTCTCTTGTATTAGTGCAGCAGTAGCAACAATTATTTGTGGATATTTCGGCACTCAATATCTCGGCAGAAATATCATGTACGTTATTAGTGGAGCAATAGCCGGGACTGGGATCACAGCATTCATGGTTGACCGAATTACTGGTCAAAATGAAATTGACCAAGTTATGTTGCGCCGACCTCGACCTTTAAATAGACCCACCAGTTGTATAGGTTGCAAATACTATCACGGGATCTCTTACAACGGCTCCCCTTTAATTTGTTCTGTTCATCCCGAAGGCATTGAGGGCGCGAAATGCCCCGATTGGCAAGGCTTTCAACTATCTAAAGAAGGAGCAATAACATGACGTTAACCTTAGATAATCGCTCTCAAAATAAAGAATCGTCCCTGACGCAAGCATTACGGCAGATACAACAGCTAAACTCCAAGATTCAAGAGTTGGAGCAGCAGCATCAAGATTATATGCAGAAGCAACAAAATCTGATTGCAGCCATTGCTGAAATTTGTATTTCTCCAATGCAGGAAATACAGGCGCTGCGGATTCTGATCTGTCGGGGAGAAGCAGCTTGTCGGCAGTACTTGCGTTCAGTG
>NZ_JAYGHE010000175.1:0-2621 GCF_034931145.1 Nostoc sp. UHCC 0252
TTATGATGCAGTTCCTTCTCACACATGTCCTTTCTGCGGATGTGAGAATTTTGATGCACCAAGAGTGCGCCTAGTTCTGACCAAGAATTGGTGGATGGGCTAAATAGTTATGCTACTTTATATGAGGAAATGGGGATTAGCGATCGCGCGTTCTTAAAAGCCGCTGTATTCCGAATGTTGCACACACATTGCCAGCAGGGTGATCAACGACTTATTTCATTGATAATGAGTATTGTGAACCCAGGACTAACGAATTTGCCGCAAACTCCATAAACAAAATCAATTTTGGTGCGATCTCCTACAGCCCTACTTAAATTTATGTACTTTAAATAACTAAATAACTTGGCTATAAGAACTTAGATCCCACTGTTTTAACCTAGTAACTTTTCTGGCGCTTTGCCATACTTCTAAAAAGGGCATGACCCCTGCTCCCTGCTCCCTGCCCCTTTTCCTCTTCAGTGACATAGTAAATTAGAGCTATGAATCAAAACGATGAGCTTCAGGTAAGTCTATATTAAATTAACAAAGATAAGAATTATCTGATTAATTGATAATAGCGGAGACAATCATCTGGTAAAAGATTCAGGATAAAATCCCTGTCTTGAGTCTAATTAGAGACGTGTTTTTCGTTGTTAAATTCAACTAAATGAATACACTGAAAGCATTGAAATATCCAATCGTTTTGTAGGGCGGTCAGTTGCTTTACCTAACTGGTTTTTAATCGTTGATTTAGACTCTGTGAGTGCGGCTCTGATTTGACGTTGAGCCAATGTATAGACCAGCAAACATAAACCCATAATCATTGCTAACGACTCTATTCTCTCGGTGCTTTTGAGGAAAATACTATCGGCAAAAAATAATGGGTCTTTTAGAAAACCAAATCCCCTCTCACAGGACTGCTGGGCTTTATATTCACTTAGGATTAAATCGTCACCTACTTGCTTTGAATCTAAAACATTTGTGGCAAGAATGAAACGCCCTGCACTCAGAATTTCTGTATTAATTTTACTTTCATTTTTGCATACTGTAGCCGAAACTCGGTAAGATATTTCTGTTTGATTATCTTTTTTATTAGATATAATCTCCGTAACTTTACTCTCCTGAATTTGGTGATATTTAAATTGTTTTGATAGTTTTGATAATGCTTTGATAGCATCAGCTTCACAAGCAAATTTATCTTGTGATAACTTTTTCAACTCAAGAAGTGCTTTTGATTCTGCCTTGATAATTTTTTGTGAGAGTTTACTCAGGTCTGATTCTCTTCTATCTTGGCTTTGTACTACCAACCATCTTTGTTCTACTTCTGCATAAGTGACTGTTTTTGAAACAAATCTGTATCCTGGCAAATTACTATTAATAAATTCCGATTCTGGTAATGTTGATATTAATGATTGTGCTGATTTAATACTTAATGGCACTCGATATAACCAGCGTAAATCTGACATTAATTTCAGATTTGATTCTGTATATAAAGCGCAGTCTGCAACTATGAGACTATTAACTTCTATTTGTTTTTGATACTCAACTGCTATTTGACCAAAGCATGATGAGTCGGACTGGTTTCCTGATGCCAATTTCAAAAAGATTGGTATGTCCCCATCTCCTGAACATATTAGTTCTATAATGAATTGTTTTAAATCTGGTCTATGGTCTCTTGAATAACCGTAGGTTATGGTAATTTCTTTAGGTGATTTTACTACTAATTCTTCTGACTCTTGGGTATTGACTGTTTGTTGATCTTCAAATATTACTTCTGGTAATCTGGTATTGTATTGTCCATGTACGTGCATTGATGATGAATCTAAATGTGATGATAACAGGGATAAGTTGAATTTTTTAACGGTATTTAAGGCGGTTTTTAAAAATATTGTATCTAGCCCTTTTATAAATAGTTTATCCATGACTCTCCCCAGTTTATCATCATTTAGATACTCTGGCTTTACTCCCGGTGCTATTAAATGCTCACAGGCTATTGTTTCAAAATATTTGGGAAACATATACAAAGGCTTGGATACAAATCCTAACCCATTCAATATCATGGCTTTAACTACATGACCTGGACTGATTTTTTCTCCTTTCTCTTCACCTATTAATTCATTGATTGTTTCTACTAATCCTATCGCGTCTATAATTCCTGCTACTATCCCTAAATGGTTAGGACTTACGCATTGACAAAAAATATCACCTATGGAATCTATGGATGCTAGATAATAACACCAGCACTAAGATTTGCAAAAATATGCTCACGGATCACAGAAGTAAACAGATTCCTCTGTACCTGATACCAATTGTTAATTATCTTTTCCGAGCGCATAAACTCCAATTTAACAAATGCTTGAAGTGAACAACATATGTGAGTCTTGATTGCACAGGTATCTCTAACCATGAACCGACAAATTCCACATACTTGTTTTATAGCCCGATGAAAGGTTTCAATGCTCCAATGAGTATCATGAATTGTGATAAACTCACTTCGAGTTATGTCTTTGATTTTTTCCTCATTAGGCAGATATAAAATATAGTGCGGAGCCGGAGACGCTCCGCCTCCGGTCTAGAGTCTTCTTTTTTAAAGTCTTTCCTAAACAACTTTATAAATCCAAATTCTTTGAGATGAGTTCTTA
>NZ_JAYGHE010000176.1:0-2566 GCF_034931145.1 Nostoc sp. UHCC 0252
CCCTCTTTTGTCACTCTCGCCAAAGTATAATTAAGTGCGATCGCAAAAACTAGCACAGAGAGTATGGTTGAGCCTCGCCCAGCTGCGCCCACAGTAAAATTTGTGGACGAATACTGCCAGTTGTATCAAAACCTCTTTCCAGAAGTTAGGAGCTTTGAAGCTTTTAAGTACCTACACATGGGATGTGTTTCTGATATAAAACGTAAAACTCTACCGGAAATAGCGAAAATTGTAGGGCTAGATAATCATCAGGCATTACACCATTTTTTAACAGAATCACCCTGGGACGTACAAGAATTAAGGAGGCAAAGGTTAGAATTAATATTGTATATACTTCAAGGTCGCCCAATAATACTAATTATTGATGAGACAGGGGATAAGAAAAAAGGAAATACGACTGATTATGTGAAACGACAGTACATTGGAAATTTAGGTAAAACAGATAACGGTATTGTGGCGGTTACAGCATACGCAGTTTTATCTGGAATGACGTTTCCTCTAATATTTGAAGTATATAAACCAAGAGAAAGACTACAACCAGGAGAAAAATATTTAACTAAACCTGAAATTGCCGGAGCAATGATTAGAAAATTGCGGTCAATGGGGTTTAGATTCAATCTTGTCCTGGCGGATAGCTTATATGGTGAAAGTGGTAAAAACTTTTTAAGCGTATTAAATGAATTAGAGCTTAATTTTATTGTAGCGATTCGCTCAAACCATAGAGCATGGGGAATTACAGACTCGAAAATCAAATATTCAAACTGGCAAAGATTCCGGCGTGTTTTTTCAGATTTAAGTTCAGAGAATAGATATATTAGAGAGATAATATGTGGCAAAAAATCCGAAGTCAGGTATTGGCAAATAACAACGGATATTGAAGTTCTTCCAAAAAACACGACTTGGTATGTCATGAGTAAATATCCAGACATTACTCCAAGAGACGTGGGCAATTTTTATGGTTTAAGAACTTGGGTAGAATATGGTTTAAAACAAAGTAAAAATGAATTAGGATGGGCAGATTTTCGCTTAACTCATTATCCACAAATAGAGAAATGGTGGGAAATTGTTTTTAGTGCCTATCTGTTGGTTAGTCTTCATTCCGAACAACTGCTAAAATTAGCACCACAATCTGAATCTATATTTTCATCACATCCTTGGTGGAATCAAGGCAATGGTTGGAATAATATTCTGAATAACCTCCGTTTGATACTTCAGCCATTTACACTATTTAACTTAATTAAACCTTGGTTAGCGGTCTTTACAGTTCCTAAGCTATCTGAGGGATTTTTTCAGCTTCAAATGATTATTAATAATCTGACTTGCTCAATTTTTCAAAACTTCAATATACCTTATTTCTATTTTTCCTCTGCCTAGAGTGACAAAAGAGGGCTAAGTTGCATAGACAATCTATAATTGGAACACGAAGGCAATTGTTACCTTTTTGTTCGGCTCTGGTTATGGAAAAAAATGTTACTTTTATATTTCCCCATTGCTAAAGTTAAATTGCGATTTTTGTGAAAATTGCGATCGCATACCTTAATGATGTAGTTTTGTAGTTAGTTAATAAACTAGTGATACAGGGCAAAACAACTATCAAAGCACTTCAAAAGATAGTTAGCTACTAAGTACCAATCTCACTTGAATGAAATTCTATTTAGTCTATTAGCTGAGGTTTAAGGAAGTTTAGTATAATTACATAAGATTCAGATTTAGCTTAGTGCAAAGCTTGATTATCAGCTCAGTTTGGCTCAATAAACTAAGTAAAAATTCTGATTTAATTAAGATAAATATGTCGAACAACTAAATCCTGTAACTATTTTGCGGACAAGATATAAAACAGCCAACTTCTGGGCTAGGTCAACAAATATAAGCTCTTACAAAAAATTACAATCCATTTACATCAACTAAATTCTTAAAATGCCAGACCCATTAATGTATCAGCAAGATAATTTTGTTGTCCTAGAAACAAATCAACCAGAACAGTTTCTAACACCATCTGAGTTATTGGAAAAACTTAAAACGATCCTCCAAAAACTCTCAAGTCAAGACTTACCACCTGACGTACAAAAATTTGATACTTTTGAAGCTCAAGCGCAGTATTTACTAGACACGAGTTGCGAATTAGATGTTGGTACTGGGCAATATTTACAGTGGTATGCAGTTCGTTTAGAAAAGTAACTTTTTTGCTACCGATTGATGCTGTTAATAAAGTAAAAAGCTTCTGTTTAGGTAAGCTACTTCAGTGATGAAATAATTGATAGATTTTTAAGTAGCTTTGTATCCAAGTTCTTTTTTACTTAATTACCACTCTTATTTCAAAGTATGAGATCCAAATCGCTAAAAGCCCTCTGGGGCTTTGCTTTTCACTGTTTGATTACAAATTTTTATCTATGTTGGAAAATAAAGCTTCGAAGCTTGGTTAAATGAAAGCTGAGGGATAAAAAAAGGATAATATTTTCCCATTAAATCAAAATAAAGTAGTTTGTATAGAGTTATCTAGTTCCGATTTTCCTCGTTTAGATACATAATCAATGAGCCAAAAGTGTTGAATGTTAAGAGAAATCCG
>NZ_JAYGHE010000177.1:0-2517 GCF_034931145.1 Nostoc sp. UHCC 0252
TTAGTAAACTCAACGAGGTTGTCACCAACCCCGTTGGTCTTCAAAACCGTGCTTAATGGTTTCCCATTACACGGCTCCTCAATGATTCGGCACATTGTCATGTGTACTTCACGACTGAACCATCTTCAGTTGTCTTTTCATCGTGGCAGTGTTTATGTAATATCTGAAGATTTTTGTACTCGTCTTTTCCTCCCAGGATTTTGGGGATAATGTGGTCAATCTCCAGTACATCCTCCTCTCGAAAGTACAATCCGCAGTGAGTACACTTTCCTTTCTGTGACTTTAAGAGCGTTGCCATTCTTTTTGTCATTTCCGGGTGTTTACCCATTCTTGTACACCAGTAAATTAGGTTGCCATCATAAGGACTAGCCTCGCCTTTAACTTTCACAAACCGAACTATTGGCGTTTCTGCGTGTGACCGTAACCGCATCGGGTTTTTACCCTCATGCCTGGTTGCGAATACCCAATTATTACCACCTATGGTTTGCCAATATTTCTTTGACACCCATCCCCCAGATTTCTTGGGGTGGCGGTGTTTTGCCCAAGCCCTCAGCTTTAGATACATGAGATTATCTAGGTCAGAGTAAGCCACCTTACTTACCACTGTTGAGTAGTAGTTTGACCATCCTGTGATTACCGGATTTAATCGGCTGATTAACGCCATTTGGGGCGCTGCCTTATGGTCATTGATGATACTTGCTACTCGGTCATAATGTATCTTCTGCTTTTCCTTGCTTGGGGTGATGAATGTTTTGAAACCTTGTTTTGAGTGGTATTTACCCACTTTCCACTGCATTATGTTAAAACCGAGAAAGTTAAACCCCGGCTTTTCTAACTCATACTCATTCAGAGTGTGAGTTAAACGTGTTTTGGCTGGTTTCAATTCCAAACCCATGTCTTTTAACCATTCAGAGATTATCTCCCTGCATCTTTGAACAACGGTTATGTCTTCATGGAGAATCACAAAGTCATCGGCGTACCGAATTAGGCTTAAACCTTTGGTTTTTACTTGCCAGCTTAATTGCCCTTTTCCCGTTGACTTTTTCATGTCTAAGGTTTTGGCAAATTCCTTAATCCGTATTTCCATCCCGTGGAGGGCAATATTAGCCAGTAACGGAGAAATTACCCCGCCCTGTGGCGTACCTTCAGATGTTGGAAACAACTGCTTTCCATCCATCACTCCCGCTTTTAACCATGCTCGAACTTGTCGGCGAATGGTGGGGAATGTATTTAATTTTCTTAGCAGTGCTTCATGGTCGATGCGGTCGAAGCATTTTGCTATATCGGCATCAAGCACATATTTGCTTTTCTGCACTATTGCATTAAATATGGCTTCAATTGCATCGTGACATGAGCGCCCAGGTCTGAACCCGTATGAGTTAGGTTCAAATCGCGCTTCCCATTCTGGCTCTAATGCCAATTTGAACAGCGCTTGCAAAGCTCGGTCGTTCATTACGGGAATACCTAAAGGTCGTTTCTCCTCCGTTCCTGGTTTAGGAATCCAAACCCGTCGTGTCGGTTTCACCTTTAAATTTGGTTTTAATTTAGCAACCAGTTTTAGACGTGCTTCTGGGGATAATGATTTTATACCGTCCACTCCTGCCGTCTTTTTACCTTGGTTGTCTTGTGTTACCCGACGAACCGATAAACACTTTGCTGACCAGGACTTCATCAACGTCTTCTGGAGTCTGCGAAAAGCTTTGACATCACCACGAAGAGATGCTTTGTAAATTCGTTTTTGCAACTTAAAAACACGTCGTTCCAGCATCCGCCAGTTGATATGTTTCCATTCCCCCATCGATTTATTACTCAAAACCTTACTAGTTGGGTTAATCTTCAGGGGAAGAAGACCGTTTTTAGTAGGTTTGGGAGCAATAAGTCGTGTATTAGACTTTTGCATTGCTACTCATAACTTTACATTCCAAATCACCGTAAGTCCGTCGGCATATCCTTGCCATTACAGCAAGGCATTCGCTTTTGACTTAATCTTTCCTATTCTTTGCATACGGTTAGCACCTACTTGGTATCGACCTGACCAAGAGCAAAGGTAGGTTACTTCGTTCCGAACAACCATTGTTGGAACCTTTAGAATGATGCTATCCACCGGGTTTATTGGGAGTGCTTACTGGTCATCGAGGGATTGCCAGCCCCAATATCCTTTTACCTTTTGGCTCCAGCGTATAAGCCTTATTTCGCTGGTTTTTCATGACGATGGTTCGGCGCATCTTTGCTTTCGCTATTCATGGGTTCATGCTCGAAGGGAACCAGTTTTAGGCTACCAGTCTTACCTCCTTTTCATCCCGCTTCAGGCTTTGATGACTAGTCGCAAACCTGGGGATGATGCTGTTACCGTTGCACCTACGGAGAGGGACTTCTCCTTAATTAGAGTCACCCTCATGGTTATTCAGTTATCATCTGAGAGAGATTAAAGTGCGAACTCAACCCAACATGGGTTATCTCTCAAATGTCACTCATCCCTGAATATTTCTATTCATTTCGAGTGAACGAATCGCACCC
>NZ_JAYGHE010000178.1:0-2469 GCF_034931145.1 Nostoc sp. UHCC 0252
GATTAAACTCAACGAAGTTGTCACCAACTCCGTTGGTCTTCAAAACCGGACGTGAGACTTTCACCTCATCCGGCTCCTCAGTGATTTGGTGTTTTGATAAACACACCTCATTACCTATTTATCCTGGACTTTTTCAGTCTTTGGTAGGCTTAGGCTTGGCGCTATTCCAGCCAGATTGGTTGCCTGAACTGCTATCGTTAGCAGTCTTTGTATCGTGGCAATGTCTGTGAAGGAGTTGCCTATTATCGTATGAATCCTTTCCACCTTGCGATTTTGGGATTTTATGGTCAACTTCCATCACGTCATCTTCTCGGAAAAACAGTTCGCAGTGGGTACACTTCCCTTTTTGCTTTTTTAGGAGTTTTGAAACTCTAAGTGGCATTTCTGGGTTGTTTCCCATTCTTGTACTCCAGTAAACCAGGTTTCCGTCGTATGGTGACGATTCGCTTCTAACCTTGATATGTCGCACTATAGGGGTGCTGGTATGTTCAAGCAATAACAATTCTGTTACTTCTTCCTTCTTGGCTGTTGCGAATACCCAGTTATTACTGTCTATGGATTTCCAGTATTTTTTGGCAATCCATTTTCCACCTTTTGTTGGGTGGCGGCGTTTTGCCCAAGCTTTCAGCTTTTGGTATATGAGGTGGTCAATTTCTGAGTAAGCTTCCTTGCTTACTACAGTCGCGTAGTAATTTGCCCATCCCCTAATGATTGGGTTAAGTTGGCTAATTAGCGCCGCTTGCGGTGCTGCCTTATGAGCTTCGATGATACTAGCGATTTCGTCGTAATGTACCTTTTGCTTTTCTTTGCTTGGGGTGATGATTGTTTTAAAACCTAGTGCAATTCCCTTTGTATCCTTACTTGATTGATTTTTACCTTTCGGGAATTGTCGGATATTATGACCGAGGAAATTAAATCCTGCCTCTTCTTGCTCATACTTATTTAAGGTATGAGTAAGTCTTGTTTTACTTGGTTTTAATTCAAGTCCCATGCCTTTTAACCATTCCGAGATTATTTCCCGGCATCTTTGGACTACGGATGCGTCTTTGTGGAGAATTACAAAGTCGTCGGCGTAACGAATTAAGCTTATTGAATAGCGGTTGTTCCTTTTGCCACCAGGCAAGGTTTCCGCGTATTGCTTAATTCGTTCTTCCATTCCGTGGAGGGCGATATTTGCTAACAGTGGGGAAATTACCCCACCTTGTGGTGTACCCTCAGATGTTGGAAACAGTTGCTTACCATCCATCACCCCGGATTTTAACCATGCTCGAACTTGTCGGCGGATGGTGGGGGATGTATTTAATTTTATTAGCAATGCTTCCTGGTTGATGCAGTCAAAGCATTTGGCAATATCAGCATCAAGTACATATTTGGCTTTCTGCTTAATTGCGTTGAATATTGCTTGAATTGCATCGTGGCATGAGCGTCCTGGTCTGAACCCGTATGAATTCGGTTCAAATCGTGCTTCCCATTCTGGTTCTAGTGCCAGTTTGACAAGCGCTTGCAAGGCTCGGTCTTTCATTGTAGGTATACCCAAAGGTCGCTTCTCTTCCGTTCCAGGCTTAGGAATCCATACCCGCCTAGTTGGGCTGACCTTTGACCCCAGTTTTAAATTACCAGTAAGTTCTAGACGTTGCTTTGGGGTCAGCGATTTAATGCCGTCTACACCAGCCGTCTTTTTTCCCTGGTTATCCTGGGTAACTCTACGAACCGATAAAGCTCTTGCGCTCCAGGACTTCATCAACGTCTTTTGGAGCCTGCGAAATGTTTTTACATCACCACGGGCAGAGGCTTGATAAATTCTCTTTTGGAGCTTATACACTCGACGCTCTAATTTACGCCAGTTAATCGAGTGCCATTCCACCATCAGTTTTTTAGACTGTGTATTAGACATTTGTACTCACTAATTGATACTTTATCTTCCAAATCACCGTGAGTCTGTCTGCATATTCTGGGCATTACCCCAGACATTCGCTTCTGACTCGATCTCTCCATCTCGTTGCATCCGGTTAGCACCTACTCAGGTATTCGACCGCCTGAGAGCATACGAGAGGTTACTTCGTTCCAGATGACCATGCTGTGCATCTTTAGAGTGACACTCTTCGCCGGGTTTCTAGGAAGTGCATATTGGTCAAAATACAACTTGCCAACTCCTTATCCTGTGCCTTTTGGCTCCAGCGCATTAAGCCTTTTCGCTGGTCAACGCTAACGACGATTCAAACGTGTCTTCAAGCTGATGCTTTACTCATGGATGCTTTGCTCGATGGATACCAGATTAGGCTACTAGTAGTGCCACCTTTTCACCCCGCTTTACGGATTGATGACTAGTCGCTACCGTAGGGGTGATGCTTTCAACGCTGCACCTGCGTGGTAGGATTCTCACCTACAAGGTCATTTAGTTGTCTGGCTAATGAAACCAGCTAACCGTCCCTAAGCATTTCTGCTTATTTAGGCTAAACGAATCGCACT
>NZ_JAYGHE010000179.1:0-1396 GCF_034931145.1 Nostoc sp. UHCC 0252
CCGGGAAGTTTTAGCAGAGTATTTGCAATTGCGCGAACAGCAAGGAGAGGTTTTGACCAGCCTTAGTCCATTGATGATTTCACATCATGCTTCATACAAGGGTGAACGCTTGAGTTATCACGGCATTTACTTCGCTGTGGAAAAAATCGGTGAAATAGCTCACATTGAGGATTTACATCCTCACTCCTTTCGCCACACCTATGCCACTGACTTATTACTATTGGGAGTTGACCCCAGCCATGCACGAAAATTAACAGGTCATCAAAGCGAGAAAGCGTTTCGGCGCTATACCCTTCGTAGTGAGCAAGAAGCTGCGATCGCTGCTTACTATCGTGCAATCGGCGAAGAAGTGGAATAAGGTATGCCCAAGCCACTTGATCCAAAGTGTCAGCTATGTTCCAAATTACCAACAACCCAAGCTAAAGTGCTGCATGGAACAGCAGGGGACGGATGTTGGAATCCAAAAGTCTGCCACAATCGCCGTTCGTTTTACCGCCACCGTTCGCAGAATAATTCAGCAGAAATTGATTCAGTAACAGTCGAACCACCAGCAACATATTTTGCAGTACTGTATTTGTATAAAGAACCAGGGGATAAACCATTGCACGCCTTGGGCGCAGAACTCTGGCTGGGGCAACAGCCTATTTGTCGCTTAGAACCAATTCACTGTTTTGGGCTAACGGCTGGCAAGATCCGCGCCTATACAGATCAGGTGTTACAGGCATTTGCAAAACAATACAGTGTTTCACTATATCAATATAAGGATATGTTTGAAATTACCTCAAGCTACTGCCCAGTGCGACCCTGCCCGTTACATCCAGAATCCTAGAGATGACCGAATAATTCGTAATTCGTAATTCGTAATTAATTAGGAGTTAATTAATAATTAAATCATTGAGGGTACAAGCCCCAAGATCAGTTATGAAGAAAGAGAAAATGCATAGCAACTTTATTCAAGCTCCCGGATAAATTCTTTAGGGCAATAATTACGAATTACGAATTAGAAATTACGAATTATTATGACCACATACCACCAATTAACAATCTGGGATGTATTAGATGAGTTGTCCGAATCTCCACCAACTTCTTCCCTTGATGCTATGTGGGATTGTTTGGATACCGAGCTAGAAAGTTTACCCTTGGAGGCACAGTTATTAACCGCAGCGCTTGCCTTCAGTCAAATTGCGGATATTCTTAAGTCTCGTGCCGAAGTGCTGTTGCAAGATACCCGCGACCGCAATAGTCTTTTGGGGCCTGTTGTTAGCACCGATCTCTTTGCTGGTCTAGTGCGGACAACAATGCACCTAGATTTAGATGATTTGATTGAACCGCAAACACCACAAACCTTTAGACCACACGGCCCACACCAATTTTCATCTCCTACTGAGTTGGATAA
>NZ_JAYGHE010000179.1:1726-2446 GCF_034931145.1 Nostoc sp. UHCC 0252
GGATGACAGATACGGTTTGGTAAAATCCCCAATCCTTGCAACTGCAAAATACTTGAAACCCTTGATTTATCGTTACAATAGTATTAGTAGTTAATAACCCCCAGAGGGTTACTCGTCGTTAGAAGAGTCCTTATCTTCTTCATCATCCTTGTCAAAATTTGTATTGCTGAGGGGGACTTGTGGGTGAATCGAAACGCCGAAAGGCAATATTAGGTAATGACTATGGTTTACCTAATATTTTCAATGAAGTCCAATCAATGTGGACGCAGATTAATTTCTCGATCAAACGAGTCAAAGATTCTGATAATGGATCTTTACTTGTTCAGTGTTCCAACAACGACCGAGGATTCCATCAAGACACTATTGCCCAAATTCAAAAAGAAATAGAAAATTGGAAATGTGATTTGGATATTCCTATCTTGATCCAAGTTCTCCCAAGGGGAGTTCAAAATTCAGGAACTAAACTTTTTGATGGGTTCGTTACCCTTTGGTGTAATTGTCCAGAATTTGAATTGTGGCGAGAAATATTTGAAAGTGAACGAGTTTAGTAAACTTTGTTGCATACATCCGCTTGCACAGCCGGTTCCAACTCGACTTTCGCCAAAAACCGCAGTTGTCGTTCGTTGGTCGGCACTGGAATTTCTCACCCAATCAAACCCTTCAGGCCGATGAAATGCTTCAACTGCATTCGCTACACCATCTTCACCCCTGATTTTCTCA
>NZ_JAYGHE010000180.1:0-2243 GCF_034931145.1 Nostoc sp. UHCC 0252
TAGTGGTAGCAAAACTTTATCTAAGTTAGAAGAAAAATTTGGTTGTGATGGTGTTGTGCTGTTAGGTGTTGGTGTAGTTGAGTGTGATACAGCGTTCTGTTGTTTTGGAGAATTAAAGCTTGCTTCTTGTGGGTGGGATTGTGTCTTGCGATCTGGTACGTTGGGCGTAGATTGAGTAGATTGATATGACTGCTCCTCGTCTAAATTACGGTTAATTTCGGGGTGAACGGGCAAGTCGATGTCACGGGTGTCTGTCGGGTTGCCAAATAATGCTTTGTAATTAATATGCAGTTTTTGAGCCAACAGTCTTAACTTCTCCAAATCAGCTTCAGTGATAGCCATCGCTTGGACTTGATGAGTCATACCAGTGTCAGTTTTCTCAAACTGAAAGCGAACAGCTTCCCGATTTGTACCATTGTGTTCAGTTTTGAGTAATTGCAGAGTAGATGTATTGTCACTAGTTTGCCGAAAAATAATCCGGTAATTGCCCAAGGTTAAGTCGTCTTTCTCGAAGCTAGTAATACTTTGTGTGAGTATTTTTAATACCTCGTTTTCTTTGAAACTTTCTAAAATATTGTGTGTGCCTTTAGGAGAGACTGAACCAACGACAGAGGCTATTTTGCGAGGGTCTTCATCAACAGAGGGCAATTCTTTACCAGCTTTCAGGTAGTCAGCTACTAACAAAAACTCCTGCCTTTCAATAGGCAGAATGTTAATTTGTCTTTCTCTCCAAATTTTTTGTTCAGACTCTATTTCTGTGTAAGAAAGTTTAATATTGCCTACGTGTCCCCATTTATCAGCTTGAAAAGTCATTAACTCTACATCATCATGACGACGAGAGATACTGTATTTATCAGCACCATGATTCTTGATTACAAAAGCATCAGCATGGTAGATTTTGCCACTGGTCTGCTGTTGTTCATCTTTAGCCTCAACACCATATTTTTTTAACAAAGTATAAGCAGCAAAAGCTATTTGTTTATTCTCACTAGCTTCTAGGCGCTTTCTAAAAAAATTAGGCTCATAAAGTGTAACATTTTCTTTTTTAGCCCAAGAACTGATGCTTTTTGTGTTTTGTGGAATTACAGGAGTTTCAGTTGGTTGGGTTGACTCAGAGGTAACATCTATATGGATAATGTCTGAATCAATAACTTTTATATCTATAATCTGTGAACCAGGGTCAATAAATGGTTTACGACGATTCTTGTGAAATACATTCATGTTTGGTTCTAATTCGGGAGCATCTGTCACAGTAGAATCTCCTTTTTGTTGATCAATAAGGGAGGCAGAAGGAAAACTGCTTTCTGCCTCCTGCCTCCTGCCTCCTGCCTTCTCTTCAATTGTTTTGACTGTGCCATCTTTGAGCTTGATAGTAAAACGTAAGCTATCAAGTTGATTTTGATGCCATTCTTCTAGAGCTATAGCCCCGGCAGATAGCTTTTCAAAACTTTCTCCTCCCTGTGCAACTATAAAATCATCTACACCCTTATCTGGCCCTGGCAGCGTTAATACTTTAACGACAGCACCAAATTCTTGTAATAAGCTTCCTGTTTTCCAAATATCTCTTTGGATATTGAGCTTAGTTTCAGGCTTAGTTTCATAATCAAAGCAGATTTTGATTTCTCTACTCGAAGTTGCGAAAACAGCTAACTCATCAGCCAGATAAGAATCACCAATTTTTTTGCCCCACTCGTTTTTAGGTGAGCGATAGCCGGAGGAAATTCCTGGTAGTCCGATGGCTGCGTGACCATGCGATAGTAGACTAGCCGCCTTCTTCGCGCCCTCTGTAATGACGAGTGGGATATTGTGTTTATACACACAATACCAAAAACCACTCAAGCGATCGCTATCGCTGGGGTTTACTCCAGCTTTTGAGTAAATATTTTGGGCAATTTCCCCTGGAACATCTAGCAAGAAAATACTCAAATCAACTGATGGTGGATGCTCATATTTGATGAACTTGCCTTCAACCGCAACAGTGAACCCATCTTTTTTTACGGTTTTGGGTCTGGGGCGGTTTGGCTTATAGCATCCCCATTCTTTAATTTGAGGTTGCTCACCAGGGGTAAGATTAGCAAATGTGCGCGGATCTACTCCTGAATTACACCACCAGCCACCTGCATCTAAGTGGGAATAGAGTTCTAAAAGCCTAGTAGAGAGGCTACCTGTATTTGTACGTGAGAGTTTGTCGCTGATCATAAGCCGTTCCCAAGCTTCATGTTCGCCACCGACATAGCTAAGGG
>NZ_JAYGHE010000181.1:0-2140 GCF_034931145.1 Nostoc sp. UHCC 0252
ATCTAGTAGTCAAGACTTTAGTCCTTGTTTTCTCAGTACTAAAGTCCTTACGAAATTTCTTAACTTGTCTGGCTAGCCGCCATTGCTATCCCTGCTAAATACCCAGTTGTCCAAGCACTTTGGAAGTTAAACCCACCGGTGACACCATCAATATCTAAGATTTCTCCGGCAAAATAAAGACCAGGAACTAAGCGACTTTCCATCGTCTTGAAGTTGACTTCTTTGAGCTTAACGCCCCCACAAGTCACAAATTCTTCTTTAAAGGCTCCTTTACCTTTGATTAAGTATTGTCCCTGAGTCAGTTCTTGCACTAGTTGATTTAAGGTTTTACTAGATATTTCTGCCCAACGGTCATCTGTAGTGATCCCTGCACGGGCAATGATATATTGCCAGAGACGATGGGGGAGTTCAACGCCGCGATGCAATGCGATCGCTTTTTTTCCCCATTCATCCTTAACTGCTAAAACTTTTTCTCGCACTTGTTCTTGTTGCATCAGGGGTAGCCAATTAATCGATAATTTGGCTTGATAGCGGCTTTCGTGCAGAATTCTCGCACCCCAAGCAGAAAGCTTTAAAACAGCCGGGCCACTCAAACCCCAGTGGGTAATTAACAATGGCCCGGTTTGTTGTAATTGGGATTTTCCGCCCGATGATAACCGCAATTGGGCAGGGTTAACGCTAACTCCAGCTAAAGCCCGCAATTGCGGATCGGTAATATTCAAGGTAAATAACGAGGGTACTGGCGGTTCAATTTGATGGCCTAATTCTTGGACAATTTTATAACCTACAATGCTGCTACCAGTTGCCAGAAGTAAGCGATCGCATTTAATCGTCTCTCCCGATTTGAGAAGAATATCAAATCCCTCATCTGCTGTGCTTCGTTTTACCGAAGTTACGGGTGTACCGATACGGAGTTTTACCCCAGATTTCGCCACCGTTTTAATTAGACATTCCACAATAGTTTCTGAATTATTGGTGACAGGAAACATCCGGCCATCAGCTTCAGTTTTGAGATAGACTCCAGCAGCAGCAAACCAAGCTACTGTGTCTTGAGGGCCAAAGCGAGTTAAAGCACCCCGCAAAGCTTTTGCACCTCTGGGGTAATTTTGCACCAACTCCTCCGGCTCAAAGCAAGCGTGAGTCACATTGCAGCGTCCACCACCAGAAATTAGCACTTTCGCCAATGGTTGACGACTGGCTTCGAGTAAAGTAACTTGGGCATCAGGATTGGCTTTAGCACAAGCGATCGCGCCAAAAAATCCTGCTGCCCCACCCCCAATAACTACGATTCGTAACGGTAGCAAGTTCTAAAATTTCTCAATAGCACGTACTTTACTAGGCTAGCCGTTATCTTCACTATTCAACTAGTTCAAATTGATCTTTTGTAGCTCCACAAGTTGGGCATACCCAATCATCAGGTATATTTTCAAAGGGTGTTCCCGGCGCTATATCGCTATCTAGATCGCCTTCTTCTGGGTCATATTCATAGCCGCAAACAGTACATAGATACTTTGCCATATTCCCTTCCCTTAGTAAATTGTTGGCATTGCTTCAGTAGTGAAGTACCCCACCGCATAGGCGGATGGGGCTTCGCGTCTCACTCGTCGTTGCCACGTTAGGAATTCTTATTGCTAAGAATTCGGGACTAAACCCGATGATGGTCTTATACAACGTCTCTCGGTTTTCACCGTTTATCCTCTCAATAGAGAAACCCGCGCAGCCGCCCTGCTTCCCAAGGCAGTTATTACTTTCTCGTACACTTCTGTGTGGCTTATCTTTTACCGCCTTAGTAGATAGGCGAACCAGTGACCGAAGTCTTTTTCCTTTTCTCACGCTCTTAGTCTTGGCAAGCGTTTTACCGCTACTGTGGCCGTTTGTTATGAGCCGTGTGGGTGGGTCAACAACCGTTACAATGGTAGCACATCCATACTTTATTTGCTACCATGACACAGATTAGTTTGAGGTTGTCTGAACGGGAAAAAGAACATTTGCAGAAGTATTGCGAATTGACTCAAAGAAATCAGACAGAAGTGTTACGCGACCTCATAAGAAAATTGTCAATCCAAGGGGCATTGAACCCCCTTGATTGACCTGCTACCCATCCCCTGAGCTGTAGACGGATGGGGAATTCCGCCGAATT
>NZ_JAYGHE010000182.1:0-2088 GCF_034931145.1 Nostoc sp. UHCC 0252
GCAGGATTGGTCTTTAAACTGGACTGCAATTTTAGAAAAGTGTGACATGGGAATTTTGCTCTTAATAGTAGAAGTGCGGTATTCTTTGTGAGGTGTATATGCATTTTTCGTTTAAGGTATTTAGTCTTGAGCGATGCACCTTCGCCCAAGACTGTTTTTTACCTGAACTTGAACGACATCACGGTAGCTTTCGATAAACCCACCTCACCAGTTGCTAGCTCTTGGAGATTGCGCTGTTCGTCTAACAACTTGATCCGAATTTCTTCCATCTTTTGCTGTAATTGACTGCGCGTATCTGAACCCAGATTCTTCGACTCAATCGCCGGATCACTAACGATAGAATCTAAGTGCGCCATCATCGCCTCCAAGCTACTGCCTGCCTCCGGGTCAGCATTCGCTAGTAGTACCTGAACCTTCATCAGATGGCGTTGCATCTTCTTTTTAAACTGTACGGGCTTGCGTCCTGGTTCCCAATCAGCCAACTCTTCAAGCAACTGTGCGGCGAGTTGTTCACCACCAGCTAAAGCAGATTCCCTTAATCGTTGCTCTAAATTTTGGTCATACTGTTGAATGAACTTGGTAATCTGATCAAGACATTCGGCTTGTTGCTGGTTCAGTTGTTCGGACAATGCCGGGATAATCACCGGACGACCAATAACGACCTGCAAATAGTCTTCAAGATCGGTCAGAGTCGGGAATGCTCTTAGCAAGTTGGCTTTGACTGACTCTTGCTTATCCTGTGCTAATTCCCAGGTGTTAAGTGAAAGGAACTGATCAATCCGCTCTTGATAATCAACCAACCCAGCTTCGTAATCAGCTTTTAATTGATTACGCAGTCCTGGGGCGATATTATCCCTAATATTAATTAACTGATTCCAAACGAGTGGAGCCAAATCAATCGGACAGACCCAATCGCCAGTATCAGCAGACATCCACTCTTGAACTGAAGCAATCTCTTGCCTCAATTGGGCAGCAGCTTCATCCAATTTCTTAAATACCTTGATACCCCGCAAACCAACTTCGGAATTAGTAACTTTAACAAGGTCTGATTCAATTTCAGAAACTTCAGCTTGTAGTACATCTGCCCATTTAGGTGCAGCAGACTTTGTACTTCTCTTCAACTGAATACGAAAGCGAATACGAGTTTTATTTAATTGTGAGAAATTGTGGCGCTCGACTACTGCATCAGTTAGGAAATTTGCAGCAATAGGATTGTCAATTGCTTGTACCATGATTATTTACCTCAATCATTATTTTTCACTTTCAATTCAGCGAAGCTTTCTTTGTGACTATTTGAATGTCTTTAGTAGCTCTATAGATTACTTTCTTAGAGCTTTTTTGTAGCCGAATATGCCTTTTAATGACTGGTGGTTTATGTATTGACATAACTCAAAATAGTTGAAGTTGCTGTGAATTATCCTGTACAACAGGCTTGTTATAAGTCATGCCTTCGACTTCGTAACAGCGAGTCATAAGTTTGTTTCGATTTAGCCGAAAGCTGACTTTTTTTCTTTGATTTGGCAGAGGTAGAAATAGATACTGTGGATGTTGGATAGTACCTTCATCACCCAAGTATCGTGAAAGCGTACCGTCGATTTGGTAAACTTTTGAGGAGCTTAAAAGCGTTGAGTCGTAGACTTTAATCAAATTTAATTCCATCTGATTACTATTGAAGTAGAGTGTGTGATAATCTTTTGTGGAATCGATTTTTCTCTCCAGGCAGATTTAATCAGTTTGACTGGAGAGTTTTTCACGGATAATTCGTTACTTTTGTGTTAATTATTGATTGAGAGTGCAATTCGATTACAGATAGAAATGCTCAAAAATCTGGTGAAGTTTTTCCTGATCTTCATCAGGCAGAGCCTTAAAATCAAATTCGTCTGATTCCCAAACTTCATCAAGACTTGTTGACTCATCAACGATGTTTGCAATCAAACAAGATTGATCGTCGTAGTTCCAGCCATTCGCTAAAAGCCACGGTAGAACTCCATCAGATTGCAAAAGTTTTTCCAGGTCAAACAAGTCAGAAAATGATTGCAGATTTTCGACGTTGGGGTGAACAATTGTAATACTCATCTGTGATTATTT
>NZ_JAYGHE010000183.1:0-2058 GCF_034931145.1 Nostoc sp. UHCC 0252
CGAGAACAACGAGCCACTCGCTTAGGTGATGCATTAAGAAACGTGAGCGGTGTTAACGCAACCAGAGGATCTGGTGATAGAGCGGATTCTTTTGTAATTCGAGGCTTCGAGATTTTTAGTGGTAACGTCCTGAATAACGGGCTACCTGATAGCACACTTACTGAAACTAGAGACTTATACAATGTTGAGAGGGTAGAAGTTCTCAAAGGGCCAGCTTCAGTGCTGTATGGTTTAGGAAACCCCGGCGGCACAGTAAACATCGTCACAAAACAGCCTCTTCGTGACCCCTTTTATCAGATAGAAACCACAATTGGGAATTATGATTTATATCGAGGTGCGATTGACTTCTCTGGGCCTTTGAATGATTCTAAGACGGTACTGTATCGTCTAAATCTTGCCTATCAAGATTCTGGTAGTTATATTGATTTTATTGGTAATCGCTCATTTTTTGCTGCACCTGCAATCAGTGTGGCACTCAGCGAAAATACAACCGTGACATTCGAGGCTGAGTACTCCAATAAGACTATTGATTCTAGGTCAGTTGTTGTCCTACCAGCAGTTGGTACTGTGCTACCTGGCCCCGATGGTCGTCGGATTGGGCGCGATCGCACCTTGTATGAACCAGACGGTTATTCTGAAATCGAAACCACAAGGCTAGGGTATCGATTAGAGCATCGATTTAGCGAAAACTGGTTATTGCGAAACGATTTTCGCGTCACTTTTGATCATTATAGTGATAACGATCAAACGTATTTTCTTGGTCTTGATGATGAAGGTCGAAATGCAAATCGGATTAGTTATACTTCCAAGAGTGATGCTAATATTTATAACCTCACAACAGATATATCTGGACGCTTTTCAACTGGCTCAATTGAACATCAGTTGTTGTTTGGTATCAATTTGAGCCGATTTGATGAGTTTAACAATTTCGGAATTGATTTAGCGGAGCTTGCTCCACTTGATATCTACAATCCTGTTTATCGTCAGCCAATTGTCAGTCGAATTGATACGGTATACGATGATAGTTCTCGGATAACAGACTCATTGGGCATCTATATTCAAGATCAAATTGCGATCGCTAACAACCTAAAGCTTTTGCTCGGTGGTAGATTCGATTTGTTCACGCAAAAGAATGAGAATTTCCTAGAAGATACACAGGATACTCAAGGGGGCGATGCCTTTACACCTCGTGTAGGAATTGTCTATCAACCCATTCCAGCCATTTCGCTGTACACCAGTTATAGTCAATCATTTAACCCCACTCAAGGAAGGGCTGAAGATAATAGTCTATTTGAACCAGAACGAGGTACTCAGTATGAAGTTGGTGTTAAAGCAGAGTTGAATAGCCGACTTGCAGCAACCCTAGCTTTCTATGATTTAACACGCTCCAATCTATTGACAGAAGATCCCGACCCGGAGTCCCGTTTTCAGATTCAAACAGGTAAACAACGGAGTCGAGGAATTGAATTAGATATTTCTGGGGAAATCTTACCTGGGTTGAATATCTTTGCAGGCTACGCCTACACAGATGCACGAATTCTTGAAGATAATCAGTTTGCAGATGGCAATCGTTTGACTAATAGCCCTAAACATAGCTTTAATCTTTGGACAACTTACGAAATCCAATCTGGGGATCTCCAAGGACTAGGGTTTGGCTTAGGGTTATTTTATATTGGCGATCGCGCGGGAGATTTAGAAAATTCCTTTGAAGTGCCTAGTTATTTACGCACCGATGCAACAGTTTTTTACCGAAAAGATAGGATGCGGGTCTCATTGAACGTGAAAAACTTGTTAGATACAGATTATTTTGTATCTGTATCCGGTAGAGATTTTGTTCTGCGGGGCGATCCATTCACTATATCAGGCACAGTTTCTTGGGAGTTTTAAATATTTTCAACTTTTGATATTTTTCAGGTACGACAAAGTAGTATAATTGAGTACAAGCAAATAAATGAAGTTAGATAAGTTGTTTCAAACCCTGCTGTTGACAGGTGCAGTTGTTGTTTTTATAAACACTCCTGCGACAGCCAAGGAAGTGCAAGAAGACAAATCTTTAGA
>NZ_JAYGHE010000184.1:0-2030 GCF_034931145.1 Nostoc sp. UHCC 0252
TTCCGACTTCCAACTTCCGACCTCCGACTTCCGACTTGAAGATAATGTCACTGTAAGGATAAAATGAGCAACTTTGAAAGCATAAGTTGAGCAATTACGTAGCCCAAAGCCTTTATACTACGTCGGAAATTATTTATCGAAAACATGTTTTGAAAGCATAACATGAGCAAAGGTTCTGTTTTGTAACCCTAATGTGAGCAAACATATTCATGCCCAGCATTAAAACTTTGCTTAGGTATAGCTGCTATGAAAACCGAAATCGAGCAACAGAGCTACTTTCTGTTTGAGTTCACTGTCTCTACTTTTGTAAGGATAAATTGAGCAACCTGCTTTGAAACCATAAAGCGAGCAACTTGCTCATCTTATGCTTTCAGTGACAGATAATATACCACGTTGAATACAAAATAAGTAACCCTTATCTTTTATCCGATATAATCTACGATAAAAACTACTTCCCTTGATATACAACACTTTCACCAACATGCGATCGCGGAGGGTGCATGTTGGCAACGGAATAAAAACTATTGCGTTGCCGATGAATTTTGTTTGTCTTTGGTATCGTCTTTGATGTGTAATCCAAGCGATAACCATTTACAGGGTGCTAACTTCCAGTTATAGTTAGCCGTAACTTATTATAGGCACAATGCAACTATAACTTTGACTGAGTGCAAAGATAGTTTACAAAAGTTGCTCAGGCGGTTGCCATAATATTGGTTCAGCGAAGAGACAGAGGCAGAGGTATTGCTGCCAATATTGCATTTGGGAAAACTTTTCTCCCTGAAGCGGTTCCTGTCCCTCAATTTCTAAGATTCGGATCATGGATAACTGCAACCGCCTTGATGCAAAACCGTCTGGGAATACAAATTGTCTGCTTTAATTACAAAAATCATCTACTCGAATATCCCGCCAGACATCAGACACTTGCCAGCCAGAGTTGCCAATAGACTGTACTGGAGGATTGTCAAGGTGCGGAATATAATCAGGAACTCTTGATTCAGGAGCGACTACTGATTTCTCCTCAAGCTCAACCACAGGGGCAGTAGAATTGTCAGTATTAGCTTCAAGAAGTTGGTCTTCTGCTTCTTCGATCAACTTCATCTGTTTCAGAGTAAGCTTGTCGGATTTTTTGATGATCTTCTTAGTATCTGTATCATTAGAAGTTTTCATTGGCTGTTCCCTTGAAGGCATTGGCTTAAAATTTGTCTGAGTAAAGTTGCAAGAAGTTAGGTATTAATAATTGCACAGAATTAACAAGGTACACCAAATCGATGGAAAATACGAGTCCCAAATTGTAAGAATTTATTAATTGGACATAAATATCTTTTTCGGGTAGATGCCCTAGCATAATCTGTTGCACAGATGCAAGTATTAAGCGATCGCTTCTTGATCATGGCTGTACTTCAAGATTGTTTTGTGGTTTTGACTCCTAATAAGTAGATAATGGGGTGTCCATCTGTAGCTCCTGCCTACCTAAAAAAGGTTGACAACCATATTGAGAGACTTAACGAGAAAATTCTAGTTTTACTTTATGCAACACAACCAAGTTTTATAATCCAAAACTTGGGTTCTTATTTATTTTTGTCCCTATAATTGATTGCTCTTTATCCTTTATGACAAATTTCGAAGTATTAATTGTAATAACTTCATAAATTTCTGGCATAAACACAGAGCCTAAAGTAGCTATGATATCTGCAATAGAAATCTTAAAAGCTAATGGTATCTGGAAATTAAAAAATGATTTTGGCATATTTTTAACATTTAAATACAATTTTTCTTTGCTGACGTACCATACCCCAGTAAATTTATTACCTGTTATTAGTTCCTTTGGCTTGGAGAAAAGCAATATTTGAACCCTAGTTTGTTCATAAGTCATATCATCTTTAAATTCAATAGTGATTTTTTCTGAAAACGTATCAAAACGCCATTTACCCAATAGTAAAATTTCTATTTCTATATCAGAAAGGTTGCTATTACTCATGTTTCTCCTGAAATCGTTAAGTTCTTATCCATTTCAACACCTCCGGGTCTTT